>CALDSM010000398.1 GCA_937923585.1 uncultured bacterium | reverse complement strand
GGAACCATACTCGTCAACAACAACCTCTCCGTCACCAACAGCACGGCGGCTGCGATGGGACTGACCTGGTCCGACGGCGCGGGTTCGGGTGTGGTGCGGATGCGTTTCAGTGACGACGGCGCGCATTGGACCGCCTGGGAGTCCCTGAAAGCCGCGCGCATGCACACGCTGCCGGGTCCCGACGGCTACAACACAGTGCGGGTGCAGTTTCTTGACGCGGCGGGCAACCGGTCCACGGTCTACAACGACTATATCCGCCTGGACCGGGTGGTGCCGACCGGCACCATCATCATAAACGGCGGCGCGCTGACCACGGCCACACGGTCCGTCACGCTGGGCCTGACCTGGTCGGACGGCACGGGCTCGGGCGTGGTGCGGATGCGTTTCAGCGACGACGGCGCGCATTGGACGATTTGGGAACCGTTGAAGAACCCGCGCGCGTACACGCTGCCGGAAGGCAACGGCTACCACACGGTCCGCGTGCAATATCGGGATGGAGGTGGCAACGTGTCGCCACCGCACAACGACTTCATTAAGGCAACATCTTGATGTAAAAGCGCTTATAGATGTGCGGTCAAAAGAAGATATCATCTTGTAAGATGTATCTGTTTTCTGCAGTCCCGCTTGCATACGGATGCCATGGAATATGGATGATTTATAGTTGAGATCCCCATAACTCTTACATTATAGTAGGCTTTCATTCTCTCAGAGGCAAACGGCATTCTAAATTACTGCCAATATGTGGTTTAGGAGAGAGCGGCAGGAGGTTTCCCTTACCAGATGCTGAACACGGCTGTTGAGTACCTTTCCGCAATTTATAATGCCATTACTTCCGATATCTCGGATATTTGGCATAATCCAGGGGATCTCAAGAACATAAAGCTCGGAGCAATTGGTAGTGCTATTGCGACTGTATTAATTGCTTCGGTGAGTGCGGCACCTCTTGTGTTTAAGCTCGTGCCAGTCCTACTTAGGGCACTTAGGGTCGCTGGCGGCACGACCGAGTACAGCTACCATTGCGAACAATACCGGAAGAAGCTGGAGGACGAGACAATGCGCGTCCACCACCCCTGGATGAAAGATGGACAATCTCTTCGAGATATTCTCGTTCCGGTTGTAGTAAACGCAGAAGGGTTAGGAAACGGACTAGAAGAGCTTGCCGCGGTCTTGGACCGCGTCCTTGATCAGAAAACATCCCAACTAGTCGGGACTCGCCTCGCCCTACTGGGAGCGCCTGGCTCTGGGAAAAGCGTTGGTTTAAGGGTGGCTGCGAGCAACATTTGGCGCTACAAAGCCCAAGACGGGCTTGGTCCCATCGTTCCTGTTCTAATTACGTTTGCGGAATATCGTGCCAGTCGCTTTGACCTTGTTGAGGCTATTGTGGCTTCCCTTTGCTCCCGGAATTTCTACCCCAAGAGCGGCTACGACGAAGGCGCGTCGGCGCGAACCTTTGTCGTCTCGCGCTTGTCAGTAGGTGGCATAGCTATTCTCATCGATGCACTTGACGAACTTGCTCAAAACGATCGCACGGAAGCCATGCAGAGGCTGAAGACAGAAATTGCTCCTTTTCCGAGGGCGCACGTCTTCTTCACCTGTCGAAAAGCCGCATGGAATGGCGCTTTTGCCTTACTGAACACGCGTACCATACATATGGCTGATTTTACCCCCCGAGATATCGCTCGTTTCATCCATAACTGGGAGTTTTTGCCACCAAAATCGTCGCTTGAACTCTACAATTGTATTCAGGCTCAGTCGCATCTCGCTGAACTCGCTCGAAACCCACTGATGCTGACTATTATCGCTTATCTCTACGGACAGCCACGGTACCGACTGCCTGACAACCGCGCACTCTTTTATGAAGTCTGTACACACGCCCTTGTGGCCGAATGGGACCAGGCCCAGAATCCACAACGAGCTAATCAATTTGACCGCCCACACAAAGAACAAGTCTTATCGCACATTGCTTTCGAACATATGTGCAGTCCGGACCCCGACCAAGACATAGAGCAGGAAACTGCTGAAACAACCGTCGCTAAGGCTATGGATTCTCTAGGCTTGCGGCGTGGAGCGAATATTAAGCTACTAGAAGAAATTATCATAAACTCAGGCCTTTTGGTGCGCCTTCCACCATCAGGCCTTCGTTATCCACACAGGACATTTCTTGAATACTTCGCTGCCAAATTTCTGATTTCACAAGGAGACACGGAGAAGCTCTTGGAGCTTTATGAATCAGACCCGGTCCGATGGCGAGAAGTGATGCTTCTGTGTTGTGGCTTAAGCGCAAGCAATACGATATCGAGCGCAGTAATTGCACATTGTCTCGCAAAGCAAAATGGTGAAATGGCTGTGTTGGCACTTGCAAACACCAGAGTTGTCTCTCCAGAGAGAGCTGAGGAAGTACTGAACTTAGCCTCCAACATTCTCCGTACAAAGCCAACGACAGACCTGGTCGCAGCTCTTGGTCATATTGCGGCCAATGAATTGAGCGCCTATTCAGATCCGGTTACCCGGATGCTTAGGCGAACACTGAAGAAATCACAAGGACTGAGGCACAGTCCAAAAGGTTTTCTCCAGGAACTTCTTGTTGCCGTTCTTCGCCGACCTACCGAAGATATCACGACATTTGTGGTCGCCCATGCTGATGATCTTGACTTAAAACGCATTCTGCCCGCCATGGAGGACAGAGCCATTGAAATTTCTTTGCGAGTTCTACGGGCTCCACAAATGTCGTCTCGCAAGAAACGCGAATGGATAACGGGCCTCCTAAGAGCTGATGCGATTCCCACCATATTCGAGTTGGGACTTATGACGGAGCTAGATTCGTCTTTGCGTACGGAAGCAATTTGCGCTTTAGTTCGAACTTCCCGGAGCGCGGCTTTTCGCTCATGCCTCAACAGTTTTCACGGCGAGGTGGATATGGATCCAGAAACTGAGAAGCTGTTTAGGAAGTGGACGTGGCCGTTCCCGGACCCAGAACAAAGAAATGCCCAGAGGCTTGCGTTCTTTTTTGCCAGTACTGTTGCTCGCGCCGTGGCAAAAGGCGCGACACGTGTTAGCAGTTACGAGATACGTGAGGTAGATATTCGAATTTCGTATTTGATAAGAGGGCTTGTGGCTGAATACGGTACATATTTGCAGCGAAAGTGGCCGGATGTGATTTCAGAGACTTATGACGAGGCCCCAGCTTGTGTCCTGTCTTCTATCTGGAGGGCTTCTGTGAGCCGGAAATGGCTATTCTGGATAAGCGCGCTTGCGGGTGACGAAGATCGGGCTATCCGCACGCTTACCGCCTCAGCACTGCCATGGCTTCTCTTCAGTGGCTATTGCCTGTATGCTCTTCTTGTACCGTATACTGGCCATGGACCTGCGGCCATGCCGCAGTGGATGGCATCCAGCTGGATTGCATCGATATTGATAGTGTCGGGATGGTTGTATTGGCCGCAGCGTAACGAGAAAGTTGAAGGAGTAAGTGCAATTTCGATGATAGGCATGTTAATGCTATTACATCCTATAGGATTAGTTGTGCTTGGACGGGAGAAGGTGGGCGCCGTGCGTCACGCTTTGTTGACAATCATAGCGGTGGCATGTGTCTTCGCGCTGTACAGTATTGGAATACTTATTCAAATCGGGGCACCAATAATAATAGTCACAATCTCCGGGCTTATGACTGTTCTGCTTCTAATAGGACCCGCAATGCTTTCATCTTTACCAATGCCACCACTACTTCCTTCTGTTGCCACGTCGGCATTGGCGAAGATTCTGAAGCAGAATAGAAGTGACCCGGAAAAGCTCGGCGATCAGCCTTCAGCTCCGTCGGTTAGACAAAGTCAATGACAACGGGATATGCACGCTGCGCCAGATCCAAAACAGCTGGCTGGTCTGGGGAGGCAATTGCTCCCATAATCATAGGCAGCCCAACTGAGAATTCTTGAAGTTCGCGGAAAGAATATCATCGACCTGGACGAGAGAAGGTTGACCTGACACTGGCAGAGCGGTCCGCAAGTCTGTAAAAGCGGTCTTTCACTTGAATTCAGGGATAAACGTAATGTTACCGATTCGCCCGCTATCACTAATGTTCCTGATTGCCCTTCTTTCGCCAGTTGTCTCCGGCCGAGCATCCGACAGCGCCTGCCCGGCCGACCATTGGCTGTCCGGCACGAGCAACGTGAAGGACATGGTTCCCGCGACCATTGCCGCGGAGGCGCCGCGCAAGCTGCTCAAGAAGTTTGGCCCGGCCTATCTGGAGCAGATTGGCGATGAGCGTGTGCTACACCTCAAGGGCACGCACCATGACATGGGCTTCCAGCACGGCATGCTGATGAAGGAGGAGATTGAGGCGGCGTCCATGGTGCTGCGGGTGGTGGGTGAGGTCGAATGGAAGGGCGATTTCAAAGCCAGCCTCCGCCAGGCGTGGGACCGGACCTCCAAGTTCATCCCGGAGAAGTTCAAGCAGGAAATCCAGGGCATGGCCGAGGCGACGGGCCTGCCGGTCGAGGACGTGCAGGACTTCACCATCTTTCCGGAACTGTTCCACTGCAGCGGGTTTGCGATGTGGGGCAAGGCCACGGCCGACGGCGAGCTGCTGCACGGGCGCGTGCTGGACTACATGCGCGACGCGGGCCTGGACAAGTGGCAGTTGGTCATTATCCAGGAGCCGCAGGACGCGAATGCGTTTGTGAACGTGGCCTATTCGGGCATGCTCGGCAGTGTTACCGGCATGAACGACAAGCAGATAGGCATCGGTGAGATGGGCGGCGGCGGCGCGGAAAAATGGGACGGCATGCCGATGACCTTTCTCATCCGGGAATGTCTGGAATCCGGCAGCACGCTGGACGACGTGAAGCGCATCATGACGGAAACACCGCGCACCTGCGAGTACTACTACGTCATCAGTGATGCCAAGGCGGACAACGGCCGGGGCATGGCCTACGGCGTCGCCGCCGTGCCGGAGGGTGTGCAGTTCATCGGCCCGAACGAGTCCCACGAGCGGCTTCCACGGCCGGTGGAGGATGCGGTGCTGCTGTCGGCGGGCGACCGGTACAACTGCCTGGCGAACCGCACCCAGAAGCTCTACGGAAAGTTCACGCCGCAGACGGCGATGGACCTGATGGCGCGCGGCGTGTCCATGGAAAGCAACATGCACAACGCGCTGTTCAAGCCGAAGACCATGGAACTGTGGGTGGCCAATTCCACCATCCAGCAGCCCGCCTGCAACCGCCCCTACCGGCACTACGACGTGCGGAAGCTGATGGCAGAAAGGCCGTAGCCTTTGGGGGGAGTGTGGCGGCAACGACGCCGCACTTCTCCAAAAGGTACGCCCCCGCGTTCGGGTTTGAACACGGGGGCAAAACGCATGTCGTCGCCGGAGTCTCTCGCTATTTCACGTCGGCATGGCACTCCTGCAGAGAATAAATCTTGCGGCAGCCGTGGTAATGTGAAAAACCATCGTGCTTGATGGCCGCCTTGCGGATGCACGAGTCTCTACGCACGGTCTCCATGCCGCGCCCGCCGAGGACACGGAAGGGCACACCATTAACGGGCACCCGGCCCGCGTCGCGATGCCCGGCGACTCATTGACTTCCTGCTGGCAGGCGATGACATGAGACCGTCGCAGGGCTCTTGTTGGTAGGGCCATTCTACGTTTCTTCTCGTTCCCAAGTTGTACTTGTCCCTGAGATCGGAAGAGCGTCGTGTAGGGAAAGAGTGTAGATCTCGGTGGTC
>CALDSM010000397.1 GCA_937923585.1 uncultured bacterium | reverse complement strand
CCACCGGATGAGCCCGTCATCCTCCGCCGTGGCCACGCATACGCCCGCGTCAATGCCGAACCAGCACAGCATGGGAACGCCGTCCTTGTTGACGAACGCGTTGCCGCTGAAAATGCCCGTGTCGGCGTCGCCCGGCGCGGGAATCAGCGTCGCGGGATGATAGGTCCAATTCACCAGATCCGTGCTGGACAGATGCCCCCAGCAGTGCCCGCCGTTGGGCAGCTTGGGATCCTGAAAGATGTACATCGGGTGGTAGCGGCCCTTCCAGAAGATGCACCCGTTCGCATCATAGGGCAGCGCCACGCCCTCGTCGGGCAGCGCCGTGACATGGTACACGGGCCAGTTCGTGCGCGGTTCCTTCAGCGGTTCTGCAGCACCGCAGCACGACAGCATCATGCCTCCAATCACAGCCAGCGCCGTCACGCACACCGCCGATTGACACGCCCGCATGCCCGTCCCTCCTTCTAGTCTAGCCGAACAGTTCCCTGGCTTGGCCCATCTTCGCCGCAATGTCCAGCCCGCGCACGCAGCGCGCGGTGCATGCGGCGCAGTCGCCGCAGACAGCGGCCGACGCGCCGCCCGGAATGCCGCGGTACGTCTCGCGCGCCAGCGCCATGTCGCCGTAGCCTTCGGCGTACATCAGGCTGCGGTTGACCGTGCTCACCTGCACGCCCAGCGGGCAGCCCGGCTCGCACTCGCCGCACAGGCCGCAATACGAGGGCTTCACCGCCTCGGCATAGCGCTCCAGAATCTGCTCGTCCACCCGCGTCAGTTTCAGCGAGTGCATCACCTCGGTGTTTTCGCGACTCTGCACCAGGCCCACCATGCCCGGCACGGCGCAGGTGATGTTGGGGTCGCTCAACACCCACTTGAGCGACGCCTGGTGCGGGCTGATGCCGCCCAGCGCCTCGGCCTTGTAGCCGCCGTTCTGCGTCTTCATGGCCACCACGCCCACGCCGCTCTTCGCCACCCGCGCGACGGCCTCTTTGATCGCCGGTTCCGACTGGAAATTGTAGGCCAGCATGACGACATCGAAGAACTTGTCCGGATCGTCGGCCACCGCGTTGAGCACCAGGGCCTGGTTCTTGTGCGTGGTGCAGCCCACAAAGCGGATCTTGCCCGCCTTGCGCAGTTCGGTCAACGCCTCGCGCAGCTCGGCGTTCTGCACCAGCGACGCGTCGTTAAACTGGTGCAGTTCGAGCACATCAATGTAGTCCGTGTTCATCGCCTTGAGACTCTTTTCGACCCCCTCGACCACGCCCTGCTTCGTCTTTGTGTTGGGCGGCGTCTTGGTCGAGATGAACACCTTGTCGCGCCGCCCCTCCACCGCCTTGCCCACCGTTTCCTCGCTGCGCCCGTTGATGTAAACGCGGGCCGTGTCAATGTAGTTCACGCCCAGGTCCATCGCCGCCTGGATCAGCGCCGGTTCGGTGATTTGCAGCGTGCCGATACCCACCACGTTCACCTTCAACCCCGTCCGGCCCAGCACCCTCGACACCGGCGTGCCTTTCGCGGGGGTGGCCGCTTCCGGTGCGGCATTCTGGCAACCCGCCATGCCAACGGAGGTGGCGGTCAGCGCGCCCAGCCGAAGAAAATCACGACGCCCCAGGGAACGATCATTACTGCTCGAAGACATGCGTCACGTGCTCCATGTTGGTTGTTTCCGGGCGTATCCGCCCGGCGCGGATAAGTATAGCATGATCTCCAAAACCGGGTTGTGCGCTTCTGAAGCATCGCCAGGTATTGACTGCGACGGCGACGAAGCCGCTTTGGCTGTCTCACTCGTCCCACAAGCCCCACTCGTCCCACAAGTCCCACGTTCTGCCAAAGCGGCGTTGTTGCCGCCGCAGTCCAGAAAAAGCAACGCCCGCCGCAAGGGCAGGCACCGCGCAATCGCTGATGTTGGAATTGTTGGTTACAGATCGTCGGCGTCGAGCAGTTCCTCGTAGAACTCGCTGAACGTGTTGCCATGTACGCCCTTCATGAACGCCAGCGCCGCGCGCGGGTGCTTGTTCAGAATGCCCGTGATGGCATAGGGAATCTCGTAGCCCCAGCGCAGCTCTTTCTTCATGTCAATGAAGTGTTTCTGAATCAGGTCGAAGATGGGGCGCACGTCGTACTTGGGATTCTTGAGAAAAGCCATCAGCATTTCGAGCTGGCAGTTGCCCGCCGCGCGGCCGATGCCGTAGATGGTCGCGTCCAGCCGGTTGATGCCCTTGATGATGCCCTCGATCGTGTTCGCGAAGGCCAGGTTCCGGTTGTCGTGGCAGTGGATGCCCACCTGCTTGCCCGGCAGCTTCGTGAGGTATTTCTCCGCCAGATAGTGGATCTGTTCGCTGTAGAAATAGCCGAAGCTGTCCACCAGGTACACCATTTCGAAATTCGTCGCCGACAGTTCATCCAGTGCCTCGTCGAGATCCGGCACCAGCGCGTGCGAAACGGCCATGATGTTCACCGCCACCTCGTAGCCCATGCTCTTCACATGGTTGCCCAGGTGGATGGCCTTGTCAATGTCCTTCACATAGGTGGCCACGCGCACCAGCTTCACGAGCGACTCGCTCGCCGGCAGGAAGGCATCGTAGTCCGTGCGGCCCACGTCCACCATGATCGAAAGCTTGGTCGGGCATTCATAGGCCACCTCGCGCAGATCCGCCTCGTCGCAAAACCGCCACGGCCCGAAGTCCTTCGTGCTGAACTGTTTCTTGTCGGCCCGGTAGCCCAGCTCGACGTAGTCCACACCCGCCTGCGCGAGCCCGTGAAACACGTCCTTCACCAGGGCCTTGTCGAAATGCCAGTCATTCATCAGCCCGCCGTCACGAATCGTGCAGTCGAGCACCTTGATTTCCGGTCTGAACATGGTCTCTCTCCAAGTGTTTACCACCGCCAAACCACAGGCGGGACAAGTGAGGAAGGGTACTTCATGAACACGAAGGGGGTCAAGTTTTTCTTAGTTTTTGCAGCGGCGGAAAGGAGCCACGGGATCAGAAATCGGGAGGGAAGCCCAAGCAGAATGGCCGGACTCTCAGGCACCATGGACGATATGGACGGGATGGACGGGATGGACCTGATCAGTCAAACGTTCCCCCTCCATAGCGTCCATTTCGTCCATGCCGTCCATACTGTCCATCAACCATGCGCGCGCCATTCGGCCCTCAGACCTGCTGCGCCTCGGCCTTGACCTCGGCCTGCATGCGCGCCGAGTCGCGCTTGACGAACAGCATCGCCGCCGTGAACAGCAGCAACCCCGACAGGATGTATATGCCCGAGGCGCCGGAGATGGCGCGGCCGAGGCCGTTCTCGATGCCGTTCTGCTTGCACCAGTCTGCGATGTAACCGGCGCCAATCGGGGCCAGCGCGCCGCCGCCCCAGGCGATCATGTTCATGAATCCCGTGGTCATGCCGCGCAGTTCGGGACGGACCACGTCGTAGACGCCAGCCCAGATATTCGAATCATAAACGCCTTTGAAGAGGCCCCATCCGGCGAGCACGGCGATAAGGGCCCACTTCTCCTGCATCTGGCCGCAGAGGAACACGAAGGGCACTGCGCACAGCACGCCGAGCATCTGGACGAGGATGCGCCCGCGGGGCGTGCGTGCGCGAAGATAGTCGGCCAGCGTGCCGCCGCTGGGACTGCCGATCATGCTGGCCAACTGCAACGGCATGGTGGCGAAGGTGCCGGCCACGGCGAGCATGGCCGTGTTGCCCGCGTAGACATTCTCGAACACGAAGGTGGGCATCCAGACGAGCACGATGGTGGCGACGGAATTGGCGCTCAGGAAGGCCAGCAACAGCAGCACGGCGGTCGGCGTGGTCATGAATACCCGGAAGAATCTCCAGAACTCGCGGTCCTTGCGCAGGTGGCGCAGCGCCGACAGTGCCAGGCCAAACAGCACCATCAGCACGAAGAAAACGTACTCCTTGATTGTCGTGACTATGCTTGGTTCGTCTTGGATAACTCTTGCAGTGTTGATTAGCAGCACCAGACCGGAGACCAGCAACAGGATGCCGATGATGCCGGTCGAGTTGAAAAATGGCGACGTGTCCGCGGGCGCTGTGGATACGACACGAATCAAGTGCGGATCGGCGTCCCCGTCCGCCACGGAGTCGGCGCGGTCGGCGGCGCCCCGGCTCGGCTCGTACAGGAAACGCCACAGGATGAGCGCCAAAACCACGCCCATGGCCCCGAAGACGAGAAAGGCCGAACGCCACCCGTGGTTTACGCCCAGGTATCCGGCAAAGGCGGTTCCGCCGATGGTGCCAAAGTAGACGCTGGTCTGGTTGATGCTCATGGCCTTGGAGCGGGTCGCCTTGCCATGGTAATCGCCCACCATGGACATGGCCGCAGGGAAGTAGAACGCCTCACCCAACCCCTCGAGCGCCAGGAACATAAACAGCACCCAGAAGGATTGGGCCGTGGCCGTGAGCATGCAGATGGCGCTCCACACGCACAGGCCGACCAGCACGGCCGTCCGACGGCGCACACGGTCCACAATGAATCCTGCGAAAAGTGCGCACAGGCCATAAGAATAACCGAAGGCCGAGCCGAGCATGCCGCTCGTGGTTTTGTCGAGGCCGAATTCCCCCTTGATCAAGGGCATGTTCGCGGTGAGTGCCATTCGGTCGGCATAGTTGAAGAAGGTGATGCACCATAGCATACCGACGATGGCCCATTTATAATTGGCGGGCAGCCGCCGGCCCGTGTCACTGATCAACCCGCCCTGGTATGCCGCTGTGCTCATATATGCTCTCCACTCGTCCCTGAATGTTGGGCCCGACTCCCGCGAACAACAGGGACTGACTCGCTTTTCGGCAGTTTTGAAAAGCGTGTCTGTCCCTGCTTTTCGCCTGCTTTTCGCTCAACTATTTCCCGGCATCCTTCTTCGCCAGCTTGCGCTGGCGCAGGAACTCGTAAACGCCCGGCAGCACCGAGATGATGATAATGGCGATGACGACGAAAGAGAAGTGGTCGCGCACCACGGAGACATTGGCGAACAGGTAGCCGCCCAGCGTGAGCAGGTTCACCCACAGCACACCGCCGAACACGTTGTACGTGAGGAACTTCGGATAGCTCATGCTGCCCATGCCCGCCACGAACGGCGCGAAGGTGCGCACGATCGGCACGAACCGCGCGATGATGATCGTCTCCGGGCCGTAGCGCTCGAAGAACTCGTGCGTGCGGTCCAGATGCTTCTTGTTCAGGAACCGCACATTCTCGCCGCGGAAGATGCGCGGGCCAAGAAAATGGCCGACGGCATAATTGACGGTGTCGCCCAAAACCGCCGCAATGCAGAGCATCACAATGATGCCCGCCACATTGAGCTGGCCCATTGAGGCGAACACCCCCGCCGCGAACAGCAGCGAGTCGCCCGGCAGGAACGGCGTCACCACCAGCCCCGTCTCGCAGAACACGATCACAAAGAGAATCAGATACGTCAACGCGCCGTAATTGCTGATAATCGTGCTCAGATGTTTGTCCAGATGCAGGAACAGATCCATTGCGAGGCGGATGTAGTCCATAAAGCGGGTATCCTTTGCTGTGCTCTGCCGACCGAAACGAACCCGTATTCTATAGAACCCGCCCCGGCGACGCAATTCCACCGAGGGGACTGGCGCCTGTTTCCACCAAGCACTGGTGTCCTCGGCAACCGCCCGCCTCGGAAACAGGTGTCCGTACCCGGCACGTCCCGCCAATGCAACGGGTACAGCCACCGTTTTCGTTGCGACGTCACAGCGCAAACATCGGGCGCATCACCGAAAACGGTGGCAGTCCCCTTGGCTCATCCCTTCCTCATAAGTCCCATCGGTCCCATTCGTCCCATGGGTCCCATTTCCGGCACAGCTCGGCGCACGTCACACCCCGAAATTGACCCCGGCCAATTCCTTGCATACAATGCACCCAGTATCGTTCTGCATGCGCCCATGCCGGGCGCGCAACCAAGACGGGGATTTGTGAGCCATGGCGAAGAACAACACCGTATATCTGGTCTCCAACGGCGACTACCGCGAACCGGCCTGCACCGCGGGCTGGCCCCTCCAGTCCTCCACGCTGGCGCAGGTCAAAAAAGCGCTCAAGACGCTCGGCTGGGACAGCGTTGCCCTGCCGGAGTACGACGCCAAGCGCAAGCACGGCTTCCTGACCAGGCAGTGCGAGGGAACCGCCGCCTTCCGCAAGATCGATCCGGAAGCGCCGGTCATCGTAGTCCTGAACATCTGGGCCTACGCCCATCACGTGTGCGGCCCGCTGCAAACCCACCGCGGCCCCATCCTCATGCTCGCCAATTTCGACGGCACCTGGCCGGGCCTCGTGGCCCTGCTCAATCATTCGGCGTCGCTCGACCGCCTCAACGTGAAGCACTCGCGCCTGTGGACCGAGTCCTTCAGCGAGGATCCGGTGTTCATGGGCAAACTCGCCGAGTGGTGCAAGACCGGCACGGTCAGGCACTCCATGGCACACGTCACCGACGCCGCCAAGGTGAAGCTGAATCCCGAGGCGGAGAAACTGGGCGCCGCGCTCGCCGCCCAGATCAAGGCCGAGCGCCGCATCATGGGCCAGTTCGACCCGGGATGCATGGGCATGCTCAACGCAGTCATGGACCCGGCCAAGCTGGGCGCCATCGGCCTGCCCATTGAATACCTGAACCAGAGCGACCTCGTGGCCGAAATGAACCTCGTCAGCGACGAGGAGGCACAGAAGAACCTAGACTGGCTGCTCAAGAAGGGCGCCACCTTCCATTTCGGCGTCAACAAGTTCACCGAACTCACCCCCGAGCAGGTGCTGACGCAGATGAAGATGTACGTCGCCGCCTGCCGCTTCATGGCCCGCTACGGGCTCAGCGCCATCGGCATCCCCTACCAGCTCGGCCTCGTCCGCTGCGTGCCCGCGTCGGACCTCGTTGAGGGCATGCTCAACAATGCGGACCGCCCGGCCGTGCGCGACCCCGAAACGAAAAAGGTCGTCTTCGAGGGCGAGGCCATTCCCCACTTCAACGAGGGCGACATCGGCGCCGGCGTGCCCCAGTTGCTCATGAAGGAGATTTACGCCAGGAAGAACATGGCCACCGAAACGACCCTGCACGACGTGCGCTGGGGCCGCGAGTTTGAGGGCAAGTACGTCTGGGTGTTCCTCATTTCCGGCGCCGCGCCGCCCGCCCACTTCGGCGGATGGAAGAAGACCCATGTCTACCGCCAGTCAACGATGTACTTCCCGCTCGGCGGCGGCACCTGCTCCGGCGTGTCCAAGCCCGGCGTCATCACCTGGGCCCGCTGCTGGGAAGCCTACGGCGAACTGGGCATGGACTGCGGCACCGGCGAGGTGCTTGAACTGCCGGAAGCCGAGTTGAAGGAACGCATGGACCGCACCACCCCCACCTGGCCCATCGCCAACGTCCACATCCCCGGCTACGGCCGCGACGAACTCATGGCCTCCCACATGTCCAACCACATCGTCATCGGCTACGGCGATATTCTCCAGGAGTTGATCGCCACCTGCCGCAGCCTGGGCATGAAGGTCCGCGTCGGCGGCAAGGCAGGCAAAGACCTGAAGAAATAGCGCCCTGCAAAACGATTCTACCGGCGCGGTGTCCTCCAAGACGCCGCGCCGGTTCTCTTTTCAGGCCCTCCGCAGGGCACGCAAACGAATACAAGGCGTCACAAACGAGCAAAATAAGCGCCTTTGCATTTAATCCAGAGTCGCCACACGTGCCTCATCCAGCGCTTGGCGCACCCGTTTGAGCAGGGTGACCCGCGTGTAGGGCTTGACCATGAGCGGCCTGGCATCCTCGCCGGGAAGCTTCTCTTTGAGCGATTCGCGTTGGTATCCGCTGCACAGAATTACGGGAAGGTTGGGCCTGCGGGAAATCACATACTCACACAGCGCGCCCCCGCTGGCGCGCGGCATCACCACGTCTGCCAGCACCACGTCTATCTCGTCCTGATGCTCCGCAAACAGGCCCATCGCCTCCACCCCGTCGCAGGCGGCCAGAACCCGGTACCCCTTCTGCGTAAGCATCTCAACTGCCAGTTCCCGGACCAGTTCCTCGTCCTCGGCGATCAAAACCGTCTCCGTCCCGCCGGGAATATCCTCCGGCTGCTCTGCGGACTGCGGCACGCGCGCCTCCGCCGACTCCGTCACGGCGGGCAAATAGATGCGGAACGTGGTCCCACGTCCCGGCGTGCTGCTCACCTGAATGTCCCCATGATGATGCTGGATGATCGCATAGACCGTGGCCAATCCCAACCCCGTGCCCTTGCCCGCCTCCTTGGTCGAATAGAAGGGCTCGAAAATGCGCTCCTGCAACCCCGTCGGAATGCCAACCCCCGTGTCGGACACCGAGACCAGCACATACTCGCCCGGCTGTGCCCACGGCTGGTCCGCGCAGAAGGCCGGGCCAAGAATGACACCGGAGGTCTCGATGGTGATACGCCCGCCGTTGGGCATGGCGTCCCGCGCGTTGACGCACAGGTTCATGATGACCTGCTCCAGTTGTCCCAGGTCGGCGTGGACCATGCGCCGCCCGGGCTCCGGATTCAGGACCAGCTCGATATGCTCGCCAATCAGCCGGCG
>CALDSM010000396.1 GCA_937923585.1 uncultured bacterium | reverse complement strand
GTTGAAACGGACAGAATGAACAGACGGCAATTCTTGAACGCGGCGTGAGGCGCCGCCGCAGTGTTAACGGCCGGCCACAGGCAGCCAGACAGCCATGTCTCCCGGTTCCCTGTTGCTGTTGGCGTAGAAGGGAATGGCGGTGAAATCGGCGGGCACCGTATCGGCGGGGCGGTCGCGGTACAGGACTCCGTCGGGCCATTGCTCCAAAGCAGGTTCCTTTCCGGTAATCACCGCGACACCTCCCAGAAGATCGGCGCGGTAGTCCGTCCGGAGTTCCGCACCGGGCCGCAGGAGCAGCGACTTCACCGGTGTGGCGTTTCCGGCTGACTCCACGCAGTAGACAAGAGGGCCGCGCATGAGGGCCGCGCGCCCCGTGTTGGCTTTGACGTTCGGATTGGCATGGACAAGCCGGACTGGAAGCGGAATCTCGAAGGAGACACGGTCCCCGGAATTCCATGCGCGCCGCAACACCGCATAGCCACTGTCGCCGGAGGGCTTCTCCCCGGACGCGCCGTTGACACTGAGCGTGAACGCCTCACTCCATTCGGGAATGCGGATGCGCAGCGCGAATTCAACGGGCTCGTCCGTCTCGATCTCGAGGTCCACTTTTCCGTCCCAGGGATAGCGTGTCTTCTGCGACAGTGCGAGCCTCTTTCCGCGCATGGACGCGGTCAGCCGGCTGCCGACGAACAGATTGACGTAGAGGCTGTCGTTGTCCGTTGCATAGACGTAACCGGGCATGGCCGCCATGATCTTCAGAAACATGGGCGGGCAGCACGGGCACCAGTGCCAGTCCCAGCGCTGACGGCTGGACGCTTCGAGCGGGTTTTCGTAGAAGTAGCTGTTGCCCTGCAGCGAAACGCCGCTCAGGACGCCGTTGTACAGCACGCGCTCGAGTTCATCCACATACCTGCCCTCATTGCACAGCAGGAACATGTTCTGGTGGAAGAACCCGGCGCCGACCGCCGCGCAGGTTTCCAGATAAGCATCGTTGGGAAGCACATAGTCCGGCCCGAACTTCTCGTCCGCGGCAAAGGCGCCCACTGCGCCGGTGATGTGCATCTTCCGTGACACCATGTTTGTCCAGAGACGTCTTGCCGCCTGCGCGTAGTCCTCCCGGGCGTTGGCGTCGGCGGCGGCCGCCAGTCCCGCGCACAGCAGCGTTGCGCGGACCGCGTGGCCCTCGATTGTCTCCTGTTCGAGCAGGGGCTTGTGATCCTGCGCATAGGCGCCCCATGACGGACGGTCGCCGTCATACCGTTTGTCGCGGATGAACTTCTGGCAGTCGGCTTCATTCATGCCGTTCCAGTCGGGCGTGCCGCAGTGATGGCCGCGGGCTTCCAGCCAGAACTCCGCCAGTCTCAGGAAGTCCTGTTCGGCCACCGGAACATCCATCTTCGCCTTCAATTCCGGGTGATCCCGGAACAGGCAGTACAGATGCACGGCGGCCTCCTCGGCAAGCGGGTGGGAGGGGACAATATTGCGCTTGGGCGGCGGCCCCATGGTATTGAACATGAGGTTGGCCATGCGGACCGCGACGCCCAGCAGGCGGGTCTTGCCGGTGGCCTCGCAGTAGTGGGTGCCCGCCTCCATCAGCGCGCCCGCGTTGTAGACATCATGGCACCACCGTTCGTATCCGCCATTGGTCCCCCAGCGGTGGTCGGGCTCCATCAGTTGCGTGAATGTTTCCATGTAGCCGTCGGGGTCCTTGGCCGCCGCTGCCGCAATGCGTTCCATGTAACCGTCAAGCTGCGCCTCAAGCGCGGGGTCGGGCTGCGCCTTCAGGTAATCCGCCGAGGCCCGAATCATCTCGTAAATGAGGCCGTCGTGCCAGGGAGGCCCCTCGTGCCCGCCCGTTTGCCCGTCGCGCACACGGTCGAAATTGGCAAACGCCCCCGCCTTGTCGAATTTCGCGAAACAATCTGGGATGGTCGTGTTCCGCCAAAGGTGATGCTTGGGCGCCCAGAAATCATCATTGATCTCCACCTGCCCGACCGGCACCGGTGTTGCCGCCCATGCGAAGGCGCACAGCATGCCCGCCGCCAGGGACAGTGCCAGATTTCCCGCAACTTCACGCATGATTCGTTCTCCTCCGCCAGAACATGACGCCCAGGACGCCAGCCTTTCCACGCCGGAAGAATTCTCGCCGGAGCCGGGCCTGCCGCACATGAAACATCACTCAGGACTTCGGGTTGTTGGAAACCGGCGAGTCGTCGGCAAGGACGGGCCGGACCAACAGCAGAACTACGGCGGCCAACACGAGCCCTGCGGCCGCAAACTGGAAGACGGTGCCCAAGTCCACATTGCGATCCTTGAGCGCGCCGCTCACATAGATCATCACGCCGCCCGTCAGGCAACTGAAGCAGTTCATGATGCCGTATCCCGTGGCGCGGTAGCGCGGGTCAACCACCTGGCACAGAATCGGCATCATGTTCGCATCCGAAAAGCCGCGCGCCAGACCGTACACCAGCAGCCCCGCAATGGCCAGCACAAAGACATCCGTGGACGCCGTCATGAACAACGCGGGCCCGGCGACGATAAAGCCTATCGCCGGCACGAACAGACGGCCGCGCGCGTTCCGCCTGCTCCAGGCGTCCGCCCAGACTCCCCCGACGAGAATTCCGATAAAGGCGGTGATCTGAACGTAACCCGTGGCCGACATGCCGGCCGCCCCCTGGCCGAGGTGAAAATGCTCTTTGAGATAGGTGGGCAGCCAGCCGCTGAACCCCCAGCCCGCCAGCGCCAGCAGCGTCCAGTGCGTCACGATGGCGTAATAGGAGGGCTGGGTGAAGAGCGCCCGCAGCGCCGACAGCAGTGTCACGCCGTCACCGGTCCGGGTTGATGCAACCGCCGCGGATTCCGGCTTTGGCGGGTCTCGGAGCAGCAGTACCAGCGCGAACCCGTAGACAATCCCGCCCAGTCCGAATATCGTAAAGGCGGTGCGCCAGCCGATGCTCTCGGCCAGATGCCCCCCGATTCCGCCCAGCGCCATTCCCGCGTAGATGCCGCTCATGTGAATGCCGGTGGCCAGCGACCGCGTGGAACCGCGGTGGAAATCGGCGATCAGCGCCAGCGCCGCCGGGATGTAGCAGGCCTCCGCAATGCCCATGAGCGCCCGCACGACCAGCAGCTGTCCAACCGTGTGGCAGTGCCCCGTCATCCACGTCACCGCGGACCACACGAACAGGCTTCCCACGATCACGCCCGTGCGGCTGAAGCGGTCGGCCAGATATCCCGCCGCCGGACTCAGCAGCGCATACACCCACAAAAACACCGATGTCACCAGGCCGAACTGCGCGTCCGTCATGGGAATGTCGGCCTTGACCGAATCACGCATCGTCGTGATGGTCAGCCGGTCAAGGTAGTTCATCATCCCGACCACCCAGAGCAACCCCACCACAAGCCACGCGACAGACATCGAACGCCGTGCTTCTGGAATCACCTTCCGCCTTTCCATCCGGTTTCGTGGAAGTGTCTGCATGAGGTTATCACACCCGCGCCCGGATGCGTCAAAGAGGCGTTGCCTCAGTGATCTGCTGAAGGGGGGCGGACCGCCTGGCCACCCCGCAGCGCGTCCCCGGATTCCCTATATGACTTCAATGTTGACGGCGCCAACCCAATGGGCCGCGTGGTCTGTCCAGGGTTGGGGCGGCGCGCAGTCGAAGACCGCCAGAAACTTCCCCGGAGCGAGGGTGATAATGTCCGTGTACCCTGTGGTGAAGAACGGGCCAAACAGGATTTCCTCCGTCCACGAAACGCCGCCGTCCGTGCTGAAGGAGACGCAGTTCCCCCAGCGCGGATACGCAAGCCCGCCGTAGGTGAGCGCGAGCACGTTCCCGTCAAAGGCCATGCGGGGGAAACATCCGCGCGCCTGCCCCATCGGCTTGGGACGCGACCATGTCTTTCCGCCGTTGCCGGAGAACGAGACAATCAGAGGGACGCTGGGAGGACCGGGCTCGTAGTACTTGTCGGCGGGGAGAGTGCCCGGATGAATGCCTGTCCCCGGAATCGCGCGGGACAGGTCGTGGTAGCTGTCTTTTGGTTCGGCCATGAGGGGGTTGCTGTCGTCATTGACGAGCCGCGCGACACAGACAAGCCTGTCACCGCCGAGATGGGCCACATTGGGTTCACACGGCCCCCACAGGCTCCAACCTCTCCTTGTGACGCCCTCGGGGTCGTCCAGGCTGTCCAAGGAGGCAATGTGGCTCACGAACCGCCATGTCTTGCCGTGGTCCTCCGACTCGGCCAGGAAGGCCCGGAACACCCACGGCTGGTGCGTTCCCTGCATGGCAGCGAGCAGACGACCGTTCGGAAGCTCAATGGTGTTGCCATGAAACCACTGCTTCTCTTCAGGCTTGAACTGTTCCGGGGGGAGCCACAGAGTGCCGTCCTCAAGGGGGCCGCGAAGGCTTCGCCAACCGTCGTCCGACTCCCAGCGCCGGGTCGACCGCAGACCATCCGAGCCCGCAATGGGCTTCGTCTCATAATGGATTGAGAAGGCCGAACCCACACCGGGTTGAAACGTGTTCAGGCCCATCCCGTCCACACCGGCCGAGTGCTTGCGCCATGTAAAACCGTCATCCTCCGAACGAATCGCGGCGAGGGGTCCGCCCTCTTTGACGGCCTGCGCAAAAAGGATGATGGAGTCG
>CALDSM010000395.1 GCA_937923585.1 uncultured bacterium | reverse complement strand
AGCGGATGAACACGGGAGCCAGCGCCCAGCCAATCGTGGACACCAGCAGCGCCGCGTAGGCTTTTGCGTGAACCCGCATCGCGCCCTCAGGAACCGAGCGCGGCCACAACAAGATCGCCGAACGCGGCCGTGCCCAGTGCCCGGTCGCGCTGGTCCGGCGCCGCCAGGTCTGCCGTCACATGGCCCGCGGCGAACACCGACCGCAGCGCCGCCCAAATCCGCCCCGCCGCGTCGTCAAGCTGGAAGCTCTTCTCCAGCATCCGCGCCACCGACCCGATCATGCTGTAGGGGTTCGCGATCCCCCTGCCCGCAATGTCCGGCGCGGACCCGTGCGACGGCTCGTAGTACGACTTCTCCAGCCCGACGCAGGCCGACGGCATGAGCCCCAGCGAGCCGAGAATGCCCCCGCCCAGGTCGCTCAGAATGTCGCCGAACATGTTCTCCATCACCATCACGTCGAAGCTGTCAGGCCGCAGCACCAGCGCCGTCGCCGCCGCGTCTACGATGATGTTCTCCACCCGCACGTCCGGAAACTCCGGCGCCACGTCCTCGAGCACCTCGTTCCACAGCACGCTCGACAGCAGCACGTTGCTCTTGTGAACGCTGTGCAGCAGGCCACGGCGTTTGCGCGCCTCGCGGAAGCCCGTGTACAGGATGCGGCGGATTTGCAGTTCCGAATATTCGAGCGTCTCCGCCACAAAACGGCCGCCCGCCTCCGTGTGCCCCTCCTCCTTCTTGCCGAAATAAAGCCCGCCCACCAGTTCGCGGATCATCATGATGTCAATGCCGTTCGGGATGCGCTCTTTGCGCAGCGGCGAGAAGTGAACCAGCTCCGGCGGCAGGTACACCGGCCGGAAATTGGCGTAGGTGTTGTAGCGCTTGCGCATCGCCAGAAGCCCCGCCCGCTCCGGTTGCTCGTCCACCGGAATCTGGCGCGACGCCTCCGTGCCCAAACCGATCGGCCCCTTTAATATGGCGTCCGATTCATCGCAGATGCGTTTCGTTTCCTCTGGAAACGACGTGCCATGGTCAAACCAGGACTGCCCGCCAAAGGGCGCAAAGCGCAAATCGAAGGACACCCCGGCAACCGGTTCCACAGCCCGCAACACCTTGACGGCCTCCCGAGTGATTTCCGGGCCGATGCCGTCACCTTCCAAAACCGCTATTGAGAGACTCTTCATTCAATATTCTCCGTTCCGCAGGCGTCCCGCCTGCCACCTGTCCCACCCGTCCCACTGGTCCCAAACCATGGTGAAGTAAGACTCTCCATCCGTGGTTTTCTGTTGGGTGGTAAAAGGGCGCACGGATTCACAAATCCGGCACAGCGGAACAGTTCGACGGGTTGAGTGCATTATTATAACAGAAACCAATCCGCAAAAACCGCCGTCTAACCTTGAAAGACGCGTCTATCCGAGAGTCTATTCCCCCGTACTGGGGACAGGTTTTGCTTTGACGGGGCGGCGCATGCCGCAGATAATCAAGTCCGTTTCACTTTTCGCATGGAGCCGTCCGGGCTTGTGAGAGGCGGGTTCGGACAGCAGTTTTCAGGCGCTGGATTCCAAACAGCAGTGGAGGGAACCCCATGTTTGACGTACTGATTCGCAACGGAATGGTGGTGGATGGCTCGGGAACGAAACCGTTCGCCGCGGATGTCGGCGTGGAAGGCGACCGGATTACCCTGGTGGGCCGGGCGAACGGTGCCCAGGCCAAAACCGAAATAGACGCTGCGGGAAAGGCGGTCTGCCCGGGCTTCGTGGACCCCCATTCCCACGCCGACCTGACCGTGTTCCGACCAGACCACGACAAGCTGCTGGCACCGCTGGTGCTTCAGGGCATCACCACCTTCGTCGGCGGAAACTGCGGCATGTCCATGGCCCCCTTGGGTAATGTCCATGCCGACGCGGTGCGCCAGTACATCGAGGTGTTCACCGGGTTCGACATTGTCCATGAATGTCCCTGGAACACCATGGGACAGTTCCTCGACACGCTCGACCAGCGCGGCGTGCTGCTCAACACCGCCGTGCTCGCCCCGCACGGGCTGCTGCGGCTGGAGGCGATGGGAATGGCACGGCGCTTCGCCACGGACGACGAACTGGAAGGCATGGCCCGCGCGCTGGATCAGGCGCTGGAAGAGGGCGCCATCGGCCTGTCCACCGGCCTGCAATACTACCCCGGCAGCCAGAGCGACCCGCGCGAACTGCACCGCCTCGCCAAGACCATCAAGAAGCACGAAGCCATCTTCACCGCCCACCTGCGCAGCTACTCGGCCACGCTGCCCCAGGCGGTGGACGAGGTCCTGGACATTTCCCGCGATCACGGCATTCGCGGCCAGATCTCGCACCTGTTCTGGATTCCCGACTACGGCCCCGCCGGGCCGGTCGTGCGCGCGGCCATACGGCAACTGTCGAGACTGCCGGAACGCTGGGTGCCGCCAATCCCGCTTGACGGTCCCCTCGCCCAACGGCTGGAGCAGGTGTCCAAATCCAATGCCGCAGGAACGCGGGTCGGCGTGGACGTGATGCCCACCACCACCGGCTTCACCCATCTGCTCGCCTTCTTCCCGCCCTGGGTGCTCGAAGGCAGCACCGCCGACGTCATCGCCCGGATGGGCGACCCCGAGGCGCGAAAGCGCATGAAACACAGCATAGAGCACGGGAACATGAAGTGGCCCCACGTCGAGGGCCACTCCTGGTCCATGCACTTCTTCAAGGTGATGGGCTGGGAATGCTGC
>CALDSM010000394.1 GCA_937923585.1 uncultured bacterium | reverse complement strand
TCGGAGACTGCAGCTTCGAAGGCAATACGACAGGCAGCTCCCAAGGAGACGGTGCCGGAATCTGTAACATCGTTTCATCACCTGTGCTCACAGAATGCACGTTTGCTGAAAATGTCTCCCCGATGGGTTTTGGTGCCGGGATCTATAATCGTTCTTCCTCGCCCAGCCTGACAAATTGCGAGTTCACGGACAATGAAGCCCATAGGGGCGGGGCGATGTGGGACAGTTCCTCATCGTCGCCGGTGCTACTGAAATGCACATTCTCCCGCAATTCAGGCGGCGGGATGGGCAACGACCATTCATCCCCGACGTTGAGGGATTGTATGTTTCTTGGCAATGTGGCCAGTCATTCCAGCGGGATGTGGAACTCCTATTCATCTCCGGCACTAACGAATTGCACGTTTAAGGACAACGTGGCAGACAACGGCAACGGCGGCGCGATGTCCAACTGGTATACCTCGTCTCCAACGATGGTGAATTGCACGTTTGCAGGTAACTCCGCCAAATATCCAGGAGACAGCATTGACAACGGGTGTTCATCCAATCCCACACTGCTTAACTGCATTCTTTGGGGAAAACCCTCGTCTTCAAATGTGCAGATATTCAATTATACCGGATGCGACCCGTCTGCACCTGTAATCACCTATTCGTGCATTCAGGGTGGCTATGCCGGTATTGGAAACATTTCCTCGGACCCGCTGTTTGTGGACGCCTTGAACGGCGACCTTCAGTTGCAGGCGGGCTCACCGTGCATAGGCACCGGTACCGGAGAAGGCGCGCCGGCCACGGATATCCGCGGCGTAGCGCGCCCGCAGTGCATGGCCGTGGACATGGGCGCCTATGAAAGGGAGCCGTCGGGGTTGCCGGAGATAGCCCTTTTGGGGGATAACCCGGCAATAGCGGAATGGGGTTCCACGTACGTTGATGCGGGCGCAACGGCCATAGATTCGTGTGGGGGCAACTTGACACCCAGCATAGTAGCCCTAATTCCCGTCAATACAGCGGTCACCGGCACTTACACGGTTACCTATAATGTGACGGACAGTTCCGGCAGCAGAGCAGTCGAGGTTACGCGCACAGTCGTAGTGCAGCGGTCGTTAGCGGTGACTGCGGACGCTCTCACCAAGGTTTATGGCGATGCGGACCCTGTGCTCACCTGGCACATTGCTGCAGGCACGCTTGACCCCGGCGACGAGACGAGCATGACCGGTTCCCTGGCGCGCAGCGCGGGTGAGTCGGTTGCAGGTGGGCCGTACACCATTTCCCAGGGCACCCTGGCTTTCCCGGTGAAATATGTCGTCACATTCCTGCCTGGAACCCTGACTATTCTACCCAAGACGCTGACGGTAACGGGGGCAGCGGCTAGCGACAAGACTTATGATGGTACCGTTGTTGCCTCATACAGCAGTACGGGCAGCCTCTTGGGTGTGCTTACGGGTGACACAGTGACGCTGATGCCTCCGACTTCGGGCTCTTTCAGCAGCAAGACGGTGGGAACCGCCAAGACGGTGACACCCAATACACCATGGTCGCTTGGCGGTGCGGACTCGGGCAACTACACGTTGACGCAACCCATTGCGACAGCAAACATTACGGCGAAAACATTGACGGTGACGGGTGCGAAAGCGGCCAACAGAGTATATAACGGAACCACAGCGGCGACAATCTCGGCAGGCGGCAGTCTTTTGGGTGTCGTTTCAGGCGACACAGTCACGCTAACATCACCCTCTTCAGGCACGTTTATCGACAAAAATGTGGGCGCCGGCAAGACGGTGACGGCAACTTGGAGCATATCCGGTTTGGCTTCAAGCAACTACTCCTTGACGCAGCCGACGCTGACGGCAAATATCACGACCAAGACGCTGACGGTGACGGGGGTGGCGGCCAGCAACAAGGTTTACGACGGATCCACGACGGCCTCGTACAGCAATGCGGGCTCTCTCTCGGGCATGGTCACAGGCGACACGGTGACGCTCGTGCCGCCGTCTTCGGGCATATTCAGCACTAAGAACGTGGGCACCGGCAAACTGGTGACCGGAACGTGGAGCCTTTCCGGGACGGACGCAGGCAACTATTCGTTGACGCAGCCGACCGCGAAGGCGAACATTACGGCCAAGGCATTGACCGTGACGGGGGTGGTGGCCGACAACAAAATCTACGACGGGTCCACTTCAGCCTCGTTCAGCAGCTATGGCAGTCTCTTGGGTGTCGTTTCCGGCGACGCAGTTACGCTGACATCACCCTCTTCAGGCACGTTTATCGACAAGAATGTGGGCGTCGGCATGACGGTGACGGCAACTTGGAGCATATCCGGTTTGGCTTCAAGCAACTACTCCTTGACGCAGCCAACCGGGTTGACGGCGAATATCACGGCCAAGCCGCTGACAGTGACGCTCATCAACAGTCCAACCAAGCTGTACGACGGCAACAATATCGCCACGCTGACGCCGGATAACTATGATGTGGCCGGCCTGGTGGCGGGGGAATCCGTCGCAGTCACCAAGAATATCGGCACCTATGACTCGAGTGTCCCCGGCACCAGGACGGTTACGGTCACGCTGGCTCCGGGGGATTATGCCCCCGGTTCGGGCACAAGCCTCGCCAACTACACCCTGCCGACCTCGGCCACGGGTTTAGGCGCAATCACGGGCAAGATGATTCCGGTGATCAACACCTGGCCGACGGCTTCGGCGGTTACCTTCGGTCAGTCGCTGAGCGCCTCGACACTTGGCGGCGGCCAGGCCTCGGTGGCCGGCGCCTTCGCGTTCACCAGTCCCGTCACGGTGCTGAGTGGTGCGGGCGTCCATCAGGTCAGCGTGACATTCACGCCAGCCGACGGGACGGAGTACACGACGGTGGAGGGCACCGCAAATGTAACGGTGAACAAGGCGACGCCAATCATCGTGCCGCCGACCGCCTCGGCCGTCAACGCGGGCCAGGCGTTGAGCGATTCCACGCTCAGTGGCGGCGCGGCCGCGAATCCGTACAGCGCGCTTTCTGTGTCCGGCAGTTTCGCGTTTACGGTGCCGGGCATGGTGCCCGCGGGCACAGGGCCGCAGTCCGTCACCTTCACACCGCAGGACGCGGTTAACTATAACAATGCCGTGACCAGTGTGAATGTGACCGTATTTTCTGTCGATCTGACGGTTGAGGCGGTCGGCGCCCTGGAAGTGGCGGCGGCCATTGGGGGCACCGCAACCCTGGAAGTGCGGGCGGTGGGCGCCATGGGAACGCCGTACTTCTCATGGTACAAGAGTGATGGCGTCGGCGGTTGGACGGTGGTTGCCGGCGGGGAATTGGCGGCGCTGGTGTTTGATCCCGCTGTTGCGGAGGACTCGGGACAGTACAAATGCGTTGTGTCCGACGATGTGATGACCGCGGATTCACCGACCTTCACGCTGACTGTGGCCATGGTCTCAGCCGTGGCCTACCGTGTCGATGCGCGGAATACTGCCGGCCCTTGGGACGGCACCTCGTGGGCGACAGCGTTCCAGGATATCCAGTCGGCGGTGGATGCCGCCGCGAACAGCGGCGGCGCGGAAGTGTGGGTAGCCGCGGGCACCTATGTTTCCACAAGCGATCCCGTGGTGACAATGCAGCCTGGCGTCAGTCTCTACGGTGGGTTTGCGGGCACAGAGATATCAGGCGACCAGCGCGACTGGTCGGCGAATGTCACCGTCATTGACGGGGAAAACGTGCGGCGCTGCGTGATCGGCGCGAATTCTGCCGTGCTGGACGGCTTTACCGTCACTCGTGGAAATGCCTATGACGGCGGCGGGATGCACAATGCCGGCGCTTCGCCTGCAATTACGAACTGTACGTTCAGGGGCAACTCAGCCAGTCATTATGGCGGCGGAATGTACAACGACTCCGCCTTGCCGATGATTACGAACTGCACGTTCACAGGCAATACGGCCCAGCACTACGGCGGTGGGATGTGTAATATGGTATGTTCTTCCATGATTGTGGAAGACTGTACGTTTGCGGACAATACGGCCCAGTATGGCGGTGGAGGGATGCAGAATTACTCCTCTTCCCCGACCGTAACGAACTGCACGTTCGAGAGCAACAGGGCCAGCTACAGTTCCAGCGGCGGTGGCGGGATATGCAATGACTCCTCCGCCCCGGTGGTGGCGAACTGCGCCTTCATGGCCAACCTGGCTGGCTCTGGAGGAGGGATGTACAACAGTTGGACCTCTTCCCCGGCACTGACGGACTGCACATTCACCGCCAACTCGGCAACTTCGTATTGGCAAGGCGGCGGCGGCATCTGCAACACATCGTCTTCTTCCCCGACGCTTGCGAACTGTGCGTTCACCGGTAACCGCTCCGGCTATGTCGGCGGCGGGATGCACAACGAGTCTTCTTCTTCCCCGGCCCTGATGAACTGCCTATTCTCAGGCAATGTGTCCGGCGATTATGGCGGCGGCATGTATAACTACTCTTCTTCGCCGACCTTAATAAACTGCACGTTCACAACCAATCGGTCCGGACTCGTCGGCGGGATGTACAACGAGTCCTCTTCTTCTCCGGCTTTGACGAACTGCATCCTTTGGGGCGATGTGGACAGAGAGATTTATGGTGCCGCCGAGGTAACCTATTCCTGCATCCAGGGGGGATACAATGGCACCGGAAACATCGACGCGGACCCGCTGTTTGTGGATGTCGGGGGCGCCTGCATGCAGCTTCGGGCGGGTTCCCCCTGCATAGACACGGGCACTGCGGTGGGTGCTCCCTCCACGGACATCCGCGGGGTGGCGCGTCCCCAGGGGGCGGGCGTTGACATGGGTGCCTACGAGGGGTCGGTTGCGCCCGGTGACATAGTCACGCTTACGGTGCAGGTCTCCCCGGTTGGCTACGGCACCACCGTGCCGTCCGAAGGCGCGCATTCTTTTGTGCTGGGCGAGACCGTTTCGCTGCTTGCCACTGCCTCCACGGGTCATATATGCACAGGCTGGACGGGCGACGTTTTCAGTCTGTCGCCAAGTGCCGCGATCATCATGGACGGCGACAAGACGGCGACGGCGAACTTCTTGACCGCAACGTACACGCTGACGTACACGGCGGGTGCGCACGGATCGATCAGCGGCGATTCGCCGCAGATGGTGGAGTATCAGGGCACCGGCACGCCCGTGGCGGCGGTGGCCGATCCGGGCTGCCGTTTTGTGCGGTGGAGCGACGGCTCCACCGAGAACCCACGCACGGACGCGAACGTGACCGGGGACATTTCCGTGACGGCAGTCTTTGCCGTGCGCCATACGCTGGCCTACACGGCGGGTGAGCACGGGATCGTATACGGAATGACCTCCCAGATGGTGGATGACGGCGCAAGCGGCATACCGGTGACCGCCGTGCCGGACATTGGTTGGCACTTTGTCCAGTGGAGTGACGGCGGAACCGCCGCCACCCGTCAGGACACGAACGTTTCGGCGGATCTTTCCGTCACGGCGGAGTTCGCCGAGGGTGCGGCGGTGTACCGCGTTGACGCACAGAATGCCGCCGGACCGTGGGACGGCGCGAGTTGGGCCACGGCGTTCCAGGACATCCAGTCGGCGGTGGCTGCGGCCTCGGGGTCTGGTGGCGAAGTCTGGGTTGCCGCGGGCACCTACGTCTCCACAAATGACCCCGTGGTGACGATGCAGCCCGGCGTCAGTCTCTACGGCGGGTTTGCGGGCACAGAGATATCAGGCGACCAGCGCGACTGGTTGGCAAATGCCGCCATTATCGACGGGGAAGATACGCGCCGGTGCCTATTGGGCGCGAATTCTGCCGTGCTGGACGGGTTCACCGTCACTCGTGGATTCTCTTCTTCCCAGGGCGGGGGCATGTACAACGGCTCTTCTGCCCCGGTGTTGACGAATTGCACGTTCACTGACAACGCTGCGTTCTATTCCGGCGGCGGGATGTACAACCAGTATTCGTCTCCGACGTTGGCAAATTGCACTTTCACCGGCAATTCGGGCGGGGGTATGTTTAACTACTCATACTCTTCGCCGACGTTGACGAACTGCACGTTCACGGGCAACTCGTCCACTGGCTGGTACGGCGGCGGCGGGATGTATAACGACCACTATTCTTCGCCGTCCTTGACAGACTGCACGTTCACCGGCAACTCTGCAACGTCGGATTCAGGTGGCGGGATGTGTAACAACTATTCTTCTTCGCCGACATTGACGAATTGTGCGTTCATGAACAACTCGGGCGGTTCTCAAGGCGGCGCGATGTCCAATAATTGGTCCTCCTCGCCGATGTTGACGAACTGCACGTTCGCCGGCAACGCGACGCTCGACAATGGGGGCGGCGGTGGCGGGATGTACAATTTCTCCTCATCGCCGGTTCTGACGAACTGCACGTTTACGGGCAACCGGTCCGGTTATGTTGGCGGCGGGATGCGCAACGACTCTGATTCATCGCCGGTACTGACAAATTGCACCTTCTCAGGGAACTCGACCGACTATACCGGCGGGGGAATGTACAACAGTTATTTCTCTTCTCCGGTGCTGACGAATTGCATCCTTTGGGATGACTCAGTGCCCTCCATGGCGGAAATATACAACGGTTCATCCTCCGCGCCGTTGGTGACATATTCCTGCGTCCAGGGGGGATACAGCGGCACCGGGAACATGAGCACGGATCCGCGTTTTGCATCAGCTCCGGACAACGTGAGGCTCATGGGCGGCTCTCCGTGCATTGATTCTGGCACGAATGCCGGCGCTCCGGCCATGGACATTTTGGGCGTGACCAGACCCCAGGGTACAGGGGTTGACATGGGCGCCTACGAACAGCCTGAATCCTGCGACACGGCACCGGTCATCAGCCTGAACGGTCCGGATGAGGTGGTGGTTGTTCCGTGCGGAGGCTGTTACACCGATGAGGGTGCCTCGGCCTGGAGCAGTTGTCTGGGCAACCTGACGGCGAACATCGTTTCCGCAAACGATATCTATACTTCGGACATTGGCGCATGCATGGCAAATCTGGGGGCGGCAAGCGCCATCTACACGCCGTTGCCGGGCACCTATTCGGTGCATTACAACGTGGACGACGGCTATGGTAACGCCGCCGAGGAGGTTACCCGCACGGTAATTGTGACGGACACTGAAGCCCCGGCGATCAGCATTGCCGGACCCAATCCGTTGTTTGTCGAGTGCGGTTATGCACCCCATGACGGCGGTGTGCATGCATGGGATGCCTGCATGGGCGATCTGACGGCGAACATGGTTGCCGCAACCGAAATCTATCAGCCGATGCTGTCCGGATACATGGCAGGCTTCGTGTCGGCAAACGAGATGTACACCTGGCAGCCCGGTTCTTACCGGGTCCACTACAACGTCTCCGACAGTGCCGGCAACAGTGCCGCCGAGGTCACGCGGGACATCCTCGTGCAGGACACGCAAAGGCCGCAAATCTCGCTGAACGGCGACTACTACCATTTCATTCCGCAGTGTGCGCCCTTTGCAGACCCGGGAGCCGCCGCATGGGACGCATGCATGGGCGACATCACGGCGAACATTGTTGCCGCGAACAACGTTTACACCCTGGAGCAGGGCTGGTACTCCGTTTTGTACGACGTGAGCGACGGAAACGGAAACAATGCATGGCAGCAGCAGCGATGGGTGATCGTGGGAAGCCCGGCCAGCCCGGAAATTCGATTGCTCGGCGACAACCCGGCTGTTGTGCTGCCCGGCAGCACCTATGAGGATGCCGGTGCCACTGCCTGGGGTGACTGCCCCGGCGACCTTACTGCCGGCATCGTTGTGGACAATCCCGTGAACCCGGCGGTGCCCGGCATCTATACGGTGACCTACAACGTCTCCGACGGATACGGCAACAACGCGAACCAGGTGACCCGTACCGTTGTCGTGCTGGATCCGGCGAAGCCCGTTATCTTCATGACAGGTCCGGTCGCCGACACAATCGAATGCGGCACGCCGGAATATCCTGACCCGGGCGCCATGGCCTGGGACTCGACCGGTGCAAACCTGACGGCGAATATTGTTGCGGCAAGCAACGTGTACACGCTTGAGGTGGGCGGCTATGCCGTGCGGTACAACGTCGTGGACGGCAACGGTGTCGGTGCCGATGAGGCCGTGCGAATGGTTGCCGTGGCCGATACACAGAAGCCTTACGTTTCGCTGCTGGGCAACTCGCCCGACTATGTCCCGCTGTGCGAAGTCTATAGCGATCCCGGCGCACAGGCATGGGATGCCTGCGCGGGTGACCTGACGGCCAGCATCGTTGTGTCCAATGACATGTCTGGCGGGTCCGGCTGGCATGCATTCCAGTACAGTGTTGCGGATGGCAACGGGAACAGCGAGCTGATGACCCGTTATGTCTATGTCTATCCGACAAGGCCGACAATAACACTGACCGGGCCGTCCATTCTCACGCTTCAGCAGGGTGAGCGCTACACGGACATGGGGGCCAGCGCCGCGGACGAATGCGGCGACCTGACCGCCGGCATCGTGGTCAGTGGAGACTGGGTGAATACGGCCATGCCGGGCTGCTATTCCATCCGATACAATGTGACAGATGCCAACGGTTACAGCGCTGACGAGGTTGTCCGCACCGTGGTGGTGCTTGATCCTGACCGTCCTGTTATCGGGCTCAACGGTTCGCCCTCCGATGTTGTGGAATGCGGCATGCCTCAGTACCCCGATCCGGGCGCCATGGCGTGGGATTCTGCCGGTGCCGATCTGACGGCGAACATTGTCGCGGCAAGCAACGTGTATACGCTTGAGACGGGCAGTTATGCCGTGCGGTACAATGTGGCCGACGGCAACGGTTCTGCCGCGGCCGAGGTGACGCGTGCGGTCACCGTGGTGGATACGGCCGCGCCAGTGCTCTCCATGACGGGGCCCGGATCGCTCGAAGTGATTCAGGGGACGGCTTATACCGATCCCGGTGCGTTTGCGTGGGATGCCTGCATGGGCGATCTTACCGCCAGCATCGTGACCGACAATACGGTAAACACGGGCGTTCTTGGCTTCCACTATGTCTACTATAATGTTTCCGACGGGAACGGCAACAGTGCCCCCGAAATTTCGCGGTTTGTGAATGTGATAGGAAGGCCACCCGTGCCGGGTGTGCCGCATTCGCCGATAACGGCCTGCGCCAACGGCACCAGCCCGCTGACGACGCCCTACGGGGCGCCGATCGGCGGAACCTATCTGAACATCACGGCGGCCGGGTCCATGCCGGTCTTTGCCCTCCAGGTGCTTCCGGAGCCGACCCCGCCGGATTACATTTACCCGGTGAGGTTCTGGCCCGCCGACGGTGCATGGGACTTCTGCGCCGCCTTTGACACGGCAAGCTGTTCAGTGGGTGCCATGGCATCGCTTTCCACGGACTTTGTGGCCTATCAGGACTTGTTCCGTTGCAGCACCGACATCAACGGTCCTGTCAA
>CALDSM010000393.1 GCA_937923585.1 uncultured bacterium | reverse complement strand
CCCGGCGGCAACAACGCGAAGACCTTCTCAAGCATTGTCTGGGACCGCTGGATTCTTCGCAACCTCTATACGGCGGCGGGTGATGCGGGCCTGTTCTGGGATTTGACCGACAAGAGCGGAGAGGGCTTCACCGTGGTCGTTGAGGACTGTGTGGGCACGGGACGGGCCTTCGGCGGCGGCGTGTGCTATCCGGTGGTGCGCGAAAACGAACCCAGTGTCTTCCGCCGCTGCTATTTTCTCGCCCTCGACTGGGTGGGTGACACGGCGGCGGTCCTGGTGGGCGGTTGGGAGAAGACCATGCCCGAAGTTCCGCACGTGGTGTTTGAGGACTGCACCATGGTGCATCCCGACAACGCCGTGGGCATGTCTTATGCGAGCCACTGCGCAAGGGCAAAGTTCACCAACTGCCGCATGATCGTGCTGAACTTTACCCAGCCCGAAATGGGCGGCAAGTCTACGGGCATCATCTGCACGGAAAACCACAGCGAAACCGGACGTCTGCATGTGGACCTGGAAGACTGCACCCTTGCCGGATACAGCGTCTTCACGCCCGGCAAGGACGCGGAGGTCGTTACCTGTGTGACCAAGGGCACGGTCCAGGCTTATGTGCAGTTTAAGCAAGCCCTGCCCGACGGGTTCCAGCGTCTTGGGCACTGGCCCGTCGAACTGTTCTCTCAGATGGCGCCACCACCGCCTGCCTCCAAGTGAATACAATAAGGAATCGAAAAACGTGAACCGGACGATAGTAACGGGCGTAGTAATGCTGTTTTCATGGTTCCTCCTTGGTTCCACGGGCTTTGCTGAGTCTCCCGCCGACATCCCAGGATGTCTGCTGTGGCTTGATGCTGCAACGGGACTCGACGACGGCAGCGCTGTGGGCGTGTGGCCGGACCGCTCGGGCAACCAGTGCGACGCGGTGCAGCCGGATACCGCGCATCAACCCCTCGTACAGACAGCTACTCCCAGGGGCTTGACGGCCATGCGCTTTGAAGGAGGCGATTATCTAATCACACCGCTGAAACGGGACTGGTCCGGAACGGATTGGACTCTCTTTGCGGTGGCCTCGCTGGATGCGGACACGCCCGCCAACTACCGGGGCATCATGGGCAACCGGTTTGGTGAAGGCCGGGAGAACTGGTGGAGCCTTGGCACGAAGGGTGACGGCACGTCCTACCTGGAACTGGCCGCGGGCGCGGGCGTGAACACCAGCCTCTCCCCCGCCAACTCTACGCTCTGCATCTATACCGTGGTGAAACAGGGGACTGAATTCTCGCTCTATCGCAACGGTTTGCCAATGGGCAAAGCGGAGCGTGCAAACGTGGGCGGTCTTTCCAACGAACTGCGCATTGGCCTGTGGTTCGGCGGGGACCAGGGATGGAAGGGCGACATCGCGGAAATTGTCCTGTGTGCAGGCGGGATGAACGCGCCGGACCGGGAGCGAATGCAAGCGTATCTCTGTGAGAAATGGGGGGTGTTCCTCGCGCATCATGTAACGGTCAAGGAGGCAACGTGGCCGGCCACCATGCTGGCATCGCGCAGTGTCCTCCTTGAGTGGTTGGCCAGGCAGGGCGTGAAGCAACCCGCCAGCGGGGTGACGGCCGAATTGTGGGAGGCAATAGACTCGGCGTTTCCAGAAGAAGCCGCGCGCTTCGAGCGCCTTGCCGCCGCGGCGCAGCGAAACCCGCTCGACTGGTTTGGTCGTGACACCGATTGCGAACTGGAGAAGGCCCTCGTTGCTTCGGGTGGTCCACGGTTCGCGGCCGAATCGGATGCCCTCTCAACATCAAACACGCCGCCCGGTGATCCCCGCTGGTTGGCGTTGGCGGATGAGGCTGGCAGGACGCGGGACGCATTTCTGGCCTGCGCCCGCCGTTTGGACGGAATCAACGTGCCCGCGTTGCGCAGGGCCATGGATGATCTTGCCGCAACTTACCCCGATCGTTATGCGAAGGGACGGGAATTGGCAGACCAGCTCACCGCCATGGAAACGCGCATTCTGCAGATCAGGGCCGGTCTGGAACGCTGCGATGAGACGGCCAGAACGGAGGCCGAAGGCGCACTGAAACTCCAGGAGGAAATCCTCCTGGCCAATCCCCTTCTCGATTTCGCCAAGCTCCTCTTCATCCGGCGCAGCACGGCCAGTCCCGCGCTGGGCCTGGTGCAGAACTGGCAAAGCAATTGTGCGCTGCCCCGCGACGGCTTTGACGACACCATTGCCCAGCTTTCGCCCGTGGCGCCGCAAGGCAGTGTGACGACCCTGTACAAGCCGGACAAGCCGGTGTTTGTCGGGGACGTGGATCTCAACTGCGACGCGGACAAGATGCTGTTCTCGTCCATCGGCGGCAACAACTGCTGGCAAATCTTCGAGACGAAGGCGGATGGCTCGGGGCTGAGACAGGTCACGCCCGGCGATGATCCCGATGTGGACAACTATGATCCCTGCTATCTTCCGGACGGCCGCATCATGTTCTGCTCAACGGCCTATTTCACCGCCGTGCCCTGCGTGAACGGGTCCACCCGCTGCGCCAACCTCTTCCGCATGAATGCGGATGGCACCGACATCCGCCAGCTTTGTTTCGACCAGGAGCACAACTGGTGCCCCACCGTGCTGCCCAACGGCCGCGTGCTCTACCTGCGCTGGGAGTACACCGACACGCCCCACACGCATGACCGGGTGCTCTTCCACATGAACCCCGACGGCACCGGGCAGATGGAATATTACGGCAGCAATTCCTACTGGCCCAATGCCCTGTTCTACGCACGACCCATCCCGGAGAAGCCCAACCAGTTCGTTGGCATCGTGACCGGACACCACGGCGTGCCCCGCATGGGCGAACTGGTGCTGTTCGACGTCACGCGCGGAAGGCGCGAATGCGAGGGGGCAGTCCAGCGCATCCCCGGTTGGGGCAAGAAGATCGAATGGGGCGCTGACTCCCGTTGTGATTCCCCCCTGATTTCGGACAATCTTGTGGATGCCTCCTGGCCGAAGTTCCTGCACCCCTACCCGCTCAGCGACAAGTATTTCCTCGTGTCCTGCAAACCCACGCCCGATGCGCTGTGGGGCCTCTATCTTGTGGATGTGTTTGACAACATGCTGCTGTTGCGGGAGGAGCTCGGCTATGCCCTGTTTGAACCGGTGCCGCTGCGCAGGACACCGCGGGCGCCCGTCATTCCGGACGTGGTCAAGCCGGACCGCGACGACGCACTGGTTTATCTCTCCGATGTGTATGCGGGCGGCGGCCTCCGCGGCATTCCCCGTGGCGAAGTCAGGGCGCTCCGTCTGTTCACCTACCACTTCCTCTATCCCGGCATGGGCGGGCCGCAGGCTGTTGTGGGCATGGAAGGCCCGTGGGATATGCGCCGCACGCTCGGCACCGTGCCGGTCGAGGAAGACGGTTCCGCCTACTTCCGCGTGCCCGCGAACACACCCATCTCCGTGCAGCCGCTGGACGCTGAAGGCAAGGCATTGCAGCTTATGCGAAGCTGGTTTACGGGCCAGCGCGGCGAGATGGTCTCCTGCGTCGGCTGCCATGAAAGCCAGAATTCCGCGCCCCAGCAGCGGCAGACCATGGCTTTCCGCCGCGAGCCGTCCGAAATCAGCCCCTGGCACGGCCCCACGCGCGGCTACAACTATGATCGGGAATTGCAGCCGGTGCTGGACAAGTTCTGTACGGGCTGCCATGACGGCAAACCCGACATTCCGGACCTGAAGACACGAACGCATATCACGGACTATTCGAGCGTGTTTCACAGCGGCGGCATTGACGCCGGGCATTTCTCCGTGTCCTACGTCAACCTGCACCGCTACGTGCGGCGTCCGGGGCTGGAGAGCGATTACCACCTGCTCACGCCCATGGAGTTTCACGCCGACTCCACCGAACTGGTCCAAATGCTGCGCAAGGGCCACCACAATGTGAAGCTCGATGACGGTGCATGGGACCGGTTGATCACCTGGATTGACTTCAACGCGCCTTTCCACGGGACGTGGACGGAGATCGCGGGCAGCGAAAGGGTGGAATCGCCCGCCGCACGACGCCGCGAACTGCTCAAGAAGTACGCCGGCATGGACGTTGATCCTGAAGCCATTGTGAACGAGCCCGCCGCGTACGCAGAACCCGTCATTCCCGACCAGTCCATGCCGGAACAGCCACCGGTCAAGTGCGATGGATGGCCCTTCTCGTCTGAGGAGGCGAAGCGTCGGCAGGCAGCGGACGGGCCCGCCGACCGAACCCTGGACCTGGCCAATGGGATCACATTGCGGCTTATGCGAATCCCCGCGGGTGACTTTGTCATGGGGGATGCAGCCGGGCTGGCCGATGAACGTCCGGCCCATGCCGCGCATATAGCCAAACCGTTCTGGATGGGCGCCTGCGAGATTACGAACGCGCAATTCGCGTGCTTTGACCCGAAACACGACAGCGCCGTCGAGTCCAAGTTCTCCATGCAGTTTGGCGTGCGCGGCTTCTATGTGAATGGTCCCGACCAGCCGGTCGTGCGCGTCTCCTGGAACGACGCGATGGCCTTTTGCCAATGGCTGGGCGACAAGACGGGCGAACGCATAACCCTGCCCACGGAAGCCCAATGGGAATACGCCTGCCGCGCCGGCACCGACACCCCGTTCTTCTATGGTGACCTCAACACCGACTGGTCGCCCTACGCCAATATCGCCGATGCAAAACTGGACGAGTTTGTCTGCCATACGTACAAGAAGGAGCGTGAACCCTGGCCCGCCGCCAGCAAGTATGACAACTGGATTCCCAGGGACACCCGCTTCAATGACGGAGGCTTCCTGTCCGACGGCGTCGGGCTATACCAGCCCAATGCCTGGGGACTTCACGACATGACCGGTAATGTGGGTGAATGGACGCGCAGCGACTACAAGCCCTATCCCTGCGATGACAATGACGGACGAAATGCCGAGGCATCCAAAGACAGCAAGGTCGCCCGCGGTGGGTCATGGCGTGACCGTCCAGCACAGGCCCGTTCCGCCTACCGTCTGCCCTACCGCACCTACCAGCCGGTATACAACGTGGGATTCCGCATCATTATCGAAGAATAAATGAAGGTGCACCTGTGCGCGAAAATCGCCGCGTCATTGCGAGGAGGGCTTTAGCCCGACGCGGCAATCTCTTGAAACAACGTTCCCGCCTGTTCGGGGCGATGGTGGGCAAGAGATTGCTTCGCTGCGCTCGCAATGACGGTGTATCTTCGACCACAAAACGAACAAGGAGGATCATGCCGTGCGAAGTACTCTGATGCTGGGAATTCTCGGGGCGTGTTCCATTGCCGTTGTGGGAGTGTACCCCTGCATGGCTCAGGACCAACCGCGGAACGTCCAGGTGGAGGCGGTGGAATTTGTGGAGAAGACCATCTACCACTCCCCCGAGACACCGGGATACACGTCCTGGGTCGGGCTGTGGCAATTGCCCAACGGAACCGTGTGCTGCGATTTCCGGCAGGTTACCGGGCCCAAGGACAAGCCGGTTTCCTGCGTGCCGGTCATCGCATCACGGGACAGCGGTGCCACTTGGGCCGTTTTGAACACGGCCAAGCCTTCAGAGGACGCTGGACTGCTGGGCGGGTACACCGTTTCGGCGGACGGATGCCGCGGCATGGCGGTGCTGTCCGACGGCACGCTGGTGCGCCCCGTTTGGCCTTCCAGCGACAGAAAGGACTCTGGATGTCTCCGGCGATCCACAGACGGGGGAAAGACGTGGAGCGAGAACATCTACTTCCTGCCGATAGAGGAGTACAGGACCTGGCCCGCGTTGATTCGACCCCTTCGCGACGGACGCCTGGTTTTGTTTGCCGGGTGCTGGAAACGGGGCGACTGCGCCGCAGGCACACGGCCTGACGCCATGTTCGCAGGCGGTCAGGAAGGCATGCTTCCCAACATGACCAAGATGATGTTCGTCTCCGCGGACAAGGGCAAGACCTGGGGTGCGCCGATCATCCTCATGCCCGCCACCGTGGGCTCCTGCGAGGAAAGCGATTTCTGCGAACTGCACAACGGCGACCTGTTCTGGGTCCACCGCGTGGAGCATTACCCGGATCATCAGACAGAGATCCCGCCGTTGGCCGCAAGAATGGGGCCCAATCCCCCCGAATCCTACTGGTACAGTGACCGCATGCAAAGCATCGCCCGCAAAGAGGGCGACACCTTCGTCCCCGGAAAATGCGAGCCTGCGCCCTTCCCGCACAGCGGCTATCCCTGCGTGCTGGGAACGCGCGAAGGCATTATCCTTCACCTCGCCACCGGCGCGTCTCACTGGTCAGCGGATGCGGGCAAAACCTGGCACAAGCTGACGGCGGACGGAAAAGCGATCAGCACCCACTACTACCCCAAAGCCATTCAATTGGCCGACGGAAAGATTTTGTGTGTCGGCCACTTTGGCAGCGATGACGTCTATGGCACGGTGGATCAGAGCATCCGGTTGCAGACGTTTCGATTAGAAGTCAAGGATGGTCAGGCGCAGCCTTAGGTTTCGCGTGCAGGAGCACGCCCGTCGGTTCGAACGGCAATATATCCGATGACTGAGGCCTGCGAAACTGCTACTATGATCCGGTAACCAACCAGGAGGGTATTGCCGTGCGAACTGCTTGGATGACGGGAATCGTTTTGACCGGCATTGCCGCCGCGTGCTGCGGCGCTTCCGCCGCGCCTGCGGAGATGGCACAGTCGCGAAACTGGGTGGACGCAAAGTTTGGGGACGCCGCCGCGCCGGTGTCTCCGGGCAGCCTCACGCTGCTCAACCACTTCGATGTGGTTTGGAGGAACTGCCGTGTGGACCGCCCCCTCACGCTGGGCGCCGCCGAATACCGGCGCGGCCTATTCACCCATGCCAACGCCGACGTGCTGGTGAAGCTGCCGGGACCGGGCAGGGAGTTCACCGCCGCGGTCGGCGTGGACACCAACGACCAGACACGCGGCGGCCGGGGCAGTGTCGTCTTCTCCGTCGCTGTGGGCGAAAACAAGGAGGCCTTCAAGTCGGCGGTACTGCGCGAGGGCATGGCCCCTGTGCCTGTCCGCGTCGCCCTGGGCGGCGCGACGGAATTCCGCCTTCTGGTCAGCAACGGCGGCGACGACATCAGTTCTGATCAGGCCGACTGGGTGGATGCCAAAGTCGTGCTGGCCGACGGCAGCGCCATCTGGCTGGGCGACTTGCCGATTGTTGAAGGACAAGGGAAAGACATTGACCAAGCCGTCTCGCCTTCCAAGGCCCCTCCCTTCTCCTTCCGGTACGGCGAGACAACCTTCGCCCAACTGCTGCCCGGTTTTGAGAAGACCGCAACCACGACACGGCTTGACGATGCGCGTGTCCAGCATGAACTGCGCTACCACGGTCCGGAAACCGGCCTGGAAGTGCGCTGTGTCGCCGTCGAGTACCTGGACTATCCCACCGTCGAGTGGACGCTCTACTTTAAGAACACCGGTGCGAAGGACACACCCGTCCTGTCCGACATCCAGGCGCTGGATACCAGCTTCAACCGGCTTCCCGACGAGGTTTATACCCGATTCGCCCGGCAGGGCGAGTTCACGCTGCACCATCACATCGGCAGCATCTGCGCGCCCAACGACTATGAACCGCACACCACTGTATTGAAAGCGAAGGAAGCCAAGCAGCTTGCCTCGGCCGGTGGGCGCGGCAGCAACGGCGATTTCCCCTACTTCAACGTCGAATGGCCTGGCGGCGGCGTCATCGCGGTGGTGGGTTGGCCCGGCCAATGGCGCGCAACCTTCGCCCGTGACGAGGCCAGTGGGTTGCGTGTGGCTGCGGGACAGGAATTGACGCATTTCGCCCTGCGCCCCGGCGAGGAGGTGCGCTCGCCGCTCATCGTGCTCCAGTTCTGGCAGGGCGACACAGTGGATGCCCAGAACACTTGGCGGCGCTGGATGATTGCGCACAATGTCCCGCGTCCCAATGGTCAACTCCGGCCCACGCACCTCGCCGGTTGTTCCTCCCACTTCTTCGGCGAAATGGTCTATGCCGACGCGGCCAGCCAGATTCAGTTCATCAACCGCTACGTGGAAGAGAAGATTCCCATTGATTACTGGTGGATGGACGCCGGTTGGTATGTCATTGCGGACAATTGGCCCAACACCGGCACCTGGGAAGTGGACACAAAACGCTTCCCCCGCGGGCTGCGCGCCATTACCGACCATGCGCACAGCAAGGGCATCAACACGATCGTGTGGTTCGAGCCCGAACGCGTCACCCCCGGCACCTGGCTCTATGACACCCATCCTGAATGGCTGCTTGGCACTGACGGCGGACAGAAGTTGCTGAACCTGGGCAATGCAGAAGCCCGGCAGTGGCTGACAGACCATGTGGACAAGCTGATGACGGAACAGGGCATAGACCTGTACCGTCAGGATTTCAACATGGACCCGCTCGACTATTGGCGCAACAATGACGCCCCTGACCGCCAGGGCATCACGGAAATTCGCCACGTAGAGGGATATCTCGCCTATTGGGACGAACTACTGCGCCGCCGTCCCGGCCTGCGCATTGACACCTGCGCCAGCGGCGGCCGACGCAACGATCTTGAAACGCTTCGCCGCTCCGTTCCGCTCTGGCGCAGCGACTATATTATGGAGCCCATCGGCACGCAGGGTTGCACCTACGGCATCTCGTCATGGATCCCCTTCCACGGCACCGGCGTGAAAGAACCCGACGCCTACCTCTTCCGCAGCATGATGACGCCTTATCCGAACTGCCTCTGGGACGCCCGCCGCACCGACATGAACTACGACGAACTTCGCAGGCTGGTGTCACAATGGAAACAGGTCGCACCCAACTACGCGGGCGACTACTATCCACTGACACCGTACAGTCTTGACAACAGCGCCTGGATCGCCTGGCAGTTTGACCGGCCCGAAGCCGGAGAGGGCATGGTGCAGGTGTTCCGCCGCGCGGCCAGCGTCTATCGGGGCGTTGACCTTGTCCTGCGCGGTCTTGACCGCGACGCCCGTTACACGGTTGCCGACCTCGACTCCCCCGAAAAGTCGTGCGAGATGACCGGCGCGGACCTGCTGGACAAGGGACTGCCTGTGGACATCACGGCGGGTCCCGGTTCCAAACTCTTCACCTACAAGGTCGTCAAACCATGACATAAGATCTTGGCCAGTTCGAACCCATTTTGAAAACCAAGTCACGTAACAGCCCTTTTCATATGTCCCATGCGTCCCATGCGTCCCGTGGGTCCCATCTCTTTGAGATTGAAAACGAGGGCTCCTCCGGAGTTGGTCCTAAACCCCCAAACACAACTGTGGAGTAGGAAAATGAAGAGGCTATTGACGCTGCTGTTCTGCTGCCTGCTTGCCGCACCCGTCTTTGGGCAAACCCGCCCGGTGTCCAACCTGGACGGTCCATGGTCCTTCCAAATGGACCCGAAGAATA
>CALDSM010000392.1 GCA_937923585.1 uncultured bacterium | reverse complement strand
GAGGCCATGCCGATGATCCGGTACCGCACACGCGACATCGCCGCGATAGACCCGTGCCTGTGCGAGTGCGGCCGGACAACGCGCCGCATGAGCCGCGTGATGGGGCGTTCCGACGACATGCTCATCATCCGCGGCGTCAACGTGTTCCCGTCGCAGATTGAGGAGGCGCTGCTGGCCGTGGAGGGTACTGCGCCGCACTACCTGATCGAGGTGGACCGTCCGGGCGCGTTGGACGAGGTGTCGGTGAAGGTCGAGGTGAGTCCCGCGTTCTTCTCCGACAAGATGAGCGAGATGCAGGAACTGCGCGACCGAATTGACCGCAAGATTCAGGGCTACACGGGCATTCATGTGAAGGTGGAACTGGTGGCGCCGAAGACGATTGAGCGCTCCGCGGGCAAGGCCGTGCGCGTCATTGACCACCGGTTGAAGCGGTAATCGGAATTAATTGAGACCGCGACACGCGCCGTCATTGCGAGCGAAGCGCGGCAATCTCTTGGAACCGTATCCCGGGCCTTGACTCATTGCGGCCAGGAGATTGCCGCGTTTCGCTGCTAAGAAAGTGTAGGACAGGCGCCCTCGCCTGTCGGCCCTTGGGCGTTCGTCACAAGCCCGACAGCCGAGGGCGGCTGTCCCACATACTGGAACCGGCTTTCTAAAACGAGTCTCCGCCGTAGGCGGTCTGAGGCTCGCAATGACGAGGCTGGGTTTGGGCTGTGGCGAGAGACACGGCGATTAACAGCAATCACTTTGTTGACGGGGCCGGATAGTCATCCTTGCTCACGCTGTCGAAGTGGAGATTGTTCCTGGGGCCGAACCAGCCGACGGCATAGCGGCTGTTGCGAGCGCCGTAAACATTCTCGTCGGGGGCCCATTCCCATTTTTCGCTGCTGATGTGGCCGTCGCACCAGACCACGTTGATCCGGCCGTAGTGGCGGAAGTGCATGGAGGGGGAACTGAACCAGCTTGGGTCGCCGCGGGGATGGTCCGCCGAGACGGGCAGCGGCGGTTCGATGAAACTGTACTCCACGATGTACCCGTCCTGCGGCATGGCCGCGTCGGCGAACATGACGGTGCCCGCCGGGTCGGCGATATGAACGTCGGCCGCGCCGTTGCGGCATGCCTGGGCGGGGTCTTCATTGGTGGACAGGGTTGACCCCACGTAG
>CALDSM010000391.1 GCA_937923585.1 uncultured bacterium | reverse complement strand
TACGAGATCTGATCGTGACTGGAGTTCAGACGTGTGCTCTTCCGATCTGTTGCAGAACATGCCCCAGTAGTTCATCGTCTCGGCCATGAACGCGCCGTCGCACTGGAACCAGATGCGGTTGCGTGCTTTGGCCAGTTCGAGCGAGTCGAGGTACATGTTGAACATGGGCTGCATCAGGTCGTAGTCGCCCGAGGCGAGCATGGGCCAGTAGGGCAGGCGCGTGTTCTGCCACCAGTAGGCGCTGCCCCACTGCCGGTAGTCCGGGTCGGACTTCACCTTGCCCTTGTCGCGCCATTCCACGGTGAAGATGGAGCCGTTGAACTTGATGGGTGCCGCGCCACGCCCGCCGCAGGCGCTGATCCAGCGCTGCAGCGCATAGGCCCGTGTGACCACCGCCGCGTCGGCGTCACCGCTGATGCGAATCCAGCTTCGGTCCCAGAATGCACGCCACCAAGCCTCGTGCTCAGCGAGTGCGGTCACGGAATCCACCGCGCGGGCTTTGGTGGCCAGCGCGGCCAACTGTTCCCGCCAAGCGTCGGCGGTGGGCGTTTGGGCCGTCAGCGGGCAAATGCAGACTTCATGGATCTTGGACGCCGTATCCGACTGGAGTGTCGTCAGGTCCTTCCGCGCCAGACCATCGCCCAGGATGGCCGCGCCAAAGGTGCGGTTCAGGAGCGGGTCGGCAAACTGGCCCATCACCGATTCCATGCCCTGGAGCCTCATGCCCACGGGCCACACGGAGGTTTCGTTGCGGTGATACCACGTGACGCGACCCGGCCCGTCCTCCACCAGCACATCCGGCACAACCGTGCCCGACTCCGCGGTCTCCACGTCACGGTTCGATTTGGACACCGTGTCTGTCAATGTGCGCGTTTCCGTCCGCCACGGTTCCAGGCGCACCGTCATGTCGGAGGCCGATTCCCCCGAAGCCTGCACATGAATCACGGGACGGTTCGCATCCACCCAAACCCGCAGCGTCACGGCCTTGTCGCCTTCACCGCCCGAGATGTCTATGCAGCCCTCCCGCAGTTTCAACTCCTGCCGGAAAGTGCCTCCCTTCGCAAAGGGCGAAGGCGACAGGGTGACACGAACACGCCCCAGTTTCAGCAGATCATAGTTCTGGTCCCACGAGTCGGTCTTGCTGATCAGCAGCAGCAGGTCGCCGTTGTCCTCCACCCATACATTCAGGCCAATGTCGCCGTTGCCAATCGGCATGGACCCGGACGAATCCCCGCTCGGCGAATCCCACACCACATTGCACTGCTCCAGCGCAGCCCCTGGGCGCGCCGGCATCCCTGCCGGCCCTGTTTCACCCGAACGGCAGGAGGAGGTGCACAAGAGAACCGAGGCTGTGAACATAAAGACCGCGCCGCAAACTACTCTCATCGAGTCGCTCCTTTCTCTGCCACACCATATCACTGGTGAAATCCCAGGCGCCTGTCTCCGGTTCCGTATATTCAGGCCTGACCGATGTTCCCTCAAAACCCTATGATATACTCGTTCCCGCGGAGAGGCCAAGAATGAATCCTGAGTTCACAGCGATCATCGGGCAAGAGGACGAGTGGCATATCGGCCGCTGCCCTGAGTTCCCCGGTGCAAACGGGCAGGGCCGGACCATCCATTAATGCGAGAAGAACCTGGCCGAGGCTGTCGCGCTTCTGCTGGAGGACATGAACTCATCAGAGGGAATGCGTGTGGAAGAATAATGCCGGAGGAACAGGAACCACGGAACTCACGGAACCACACGGAAGAAGATAGAACCACAGAGGCCACGGAGGTGCACAGAGGAGGGGAAGGCGACAATTGTCTGCGCTCCAACGCCTTGGGTTGGCGGACACAAACAGAGGAATTGGACAGGCTACGGGAAAAGGAGTGCCGACCGGGCGAATGCCGACAGGAGGTTACGGGAATGGCAGTCACCGCACCAGAACGAATTGAAACCGAACGGCTGCTGCTGCGGCGCAACATCGCCGGCGACGCCGAAGCCATCTTCCGCGAATACGCGCAGGACGCGGAAGTCACGCGCTTCCTCCCCTGGAAACCGCACAAGGATATTACGGAAACGCAGGCTTTCATGCAGCGTTGCCGCGAGGTGTGGGATGCTGGCCAGGCATTTCCCTTTGCCATTGTCCGCAAAGAGGACGGCCCGCTGATGGGGATGATCGAACTGCGCGTGGACGGCCATCGCGCCGATATCGGATACGTGCTGGCGAAACGGCATTGGGGAAACGGATATGTCACCGAGGCGGCCAGGGCCGTCGTCCAATGGGCTGCGTCGCAGCCCGGCATACGCCGCGTATGGGCCTACTGCGACGTCGAGAACCGCGCATCGCAGCGGGTCATGGAGAAGGCGGGCATGGAGCGGGAAGGCGTCATCCGCCGGTGGGCGACGGTGCCCAATGTGGACGACGCTCCGCACGACTGTTGCTTCTACGTGTTGCCGTGAATCGGTTGGTCGGCGAGTCTCGGATTTCGCCGGAATCTCAGGTTCCGTGGGAGAAGGGGTGACCTGATGGATCAGAATCAGGGTGTTGTCACGGCGGCCTTTACCATGGACCACTATGAAGCGGTCCATGCCCTGTGGTCCCGCTGCGAGGGACTCGGGCTGGGCAGGGCGGATTCCAAGGAGGGGATAGCACGCTATCTGGAACGGAACCCCGGCATGAGCCGGGTGGCGCTGGACGGCGGCAGGATCGTCGGCGCGCTCCTGGCCGGGCATGACGGACGGCGCGGCAACCTCAATCATCTGGCGGTGGACCCGGCATACCGCCACCAGGGCATAGGCAGACGGTTGCTGGCCGAAGCATTGGACAAACTGGCCGAGGCAGGGATTGACCGCTGTCACGGCCAGGTCTTCAGCAACAACGCCGATGCGCTCAGATTCTGGCAGGCGGCGGACTGGACCGTTCACGAGGAGATTACGCTGATTTCAAGACATCTGCGAGGCGATCAGCGCTGAGGGTCGGGGACTGTCGGTTTCGGCAATGACAAGCCCCAAATGCCTGCCGTTCGGCTTTGAAAACACATTCCGTCCGTGATAGTATGCCCTTCGTAAGATATTGACGAATGGCAAGTTACAGTGCAAGGAAGTTTTCATGATGCATGACACCGCCGCAGCGCCAGGGGCTGCGCCCCCCGCAGGATCAACCGTTTCACTTTGGCGCTCTGCCCGTCCCCTTCTTCTGAATGAATGGTTCCTGCTGTGCATTATCCTGGCATTGGGGTTTGGGCTGCGGGTTTGGTTTCTGTCGGAAATTGTCCACGCCCCTGACTTTGCCGCCCCCCAGCAGGACGCTGACATCCAGGATTATCAGGCACGGGCCATGGTCACGGGCGATTGGACGGTCCGCCCCGGCGAAAACGATCCGGAAATCCGCACCAGCCCCTACTTCCGGCCGCCGGGATATCCTTTCCTCCTCTCGGCCGCCTATTTCTTCAGTGACGGCAGCTACTTTGCCCCGCGGGTGCTGAACCTCTCGCTGGGACTGGCCAGCATCGTGCTGCTTTTCCTGCTGGTCCGGCGCCTGCTCGGAGGCGGGCCGGGATTGGTGGCGGCGCTGCTGATGTCGTGCTACTGGGGGTTTGTCTATTGGGAGGGCCAGTTGAACGAGCCGGCTGTGCTGGTGTTCCTCGGACTGTGCCTGATGCACGCGCTGCGCCTGTGGTGCCTGAAGATGACCTTTCCACGGGCCTGCCTGGCAGGCCTTATTTTGGGCGGCTGGGCATTGATGCAGCCGGGCATTCTGCTCTTTGGATTGTTTTCCGCCGCATGGATGGTGTGGGTCGCGCGCCGCAACAGGGCACTGTGGCGCATCGTCCCCGCATGGGCGGGAATGGCGCTGGCCTGCGCGCTGGTGATCGCGCCGGTGACGCTGCGCAATTTTGCGGTTTCCCATGAACTCGTGCCCATTTCGACCTCCTTTGGCGAGGACTTTCTGATCGGAAGCGGTGAAGATTCCGACGGTATCACTCCCTGGACCCCCTATCTCCAGCAACTGGAAGGAACGGGACGCTGGAATGTGTGGGTTCAGAACAATGTGGTCAAAGGGCTTCGCAGGGAGCTTGACAGGCCCGAATTGGGTTATGCCGAGGCATCCTCCCATTTCTGCCGCAAGACACTCGATTTCATAAAGGCGAACCCATCCAGGACGCTGAGGCTGGCGTTGAAGAAGGTGGCCCTGTTTCTGTCGCCGCTCGAAATCTCCTGCAACAAAGTCGTGCAGGAGGAAAAAGGGCTCTATGCGCCGCTGAAACACCTGCCCGGATTTCCGCTTGTCCTGGCACTGTTCATCGCGGGTGGTTGCCTGCTCGTCTACGGCCGGATAAGCCGCACCGACCGGGACTTTCCGGCGGGAAGCCGGGAACTCGCCGTGCTCGTCGCGGGGTTCTGTCTCGTCTATTTCCTTAGCCTGCTGCCGTTCATTGTGAATGGACGGGCGCGGCTGCCCGTGATTCCGTTCATGCTGGCGGTGGGTTCCTATGCCGCCTATACGGTATTCCGCGCCTTGCTCGACCGTGCCTATTTGAAGGCGGCGTTCGGGGCCGGGGCGATTGCGCTGCTTTATGTAGCCTGTTGGACCCAACTAGTCCCCTACGTGCCGGATCTTGCCCGGTGGCACTATCAGCGGGCAGACGCCTGCCTGCGCACGAACCGCCTGGACGAGGCCGTCAAGGAGTCCCGGTATTTGACTGACCTCGGCACGGGCCTGCCCTTCATGCATCAGCAGCTGGGCGAGGCGCTTGCCCAAAGAGGCGCGTTTGACGCGGCCGTGGCCGTGTACGGAGCGGGATTGAAACTGTCCCCGGACTTTCAGGACCTGCACTACCTGATGGCGGCATCCCTGGCAAAACTCCGGCGCAACGAAGAGAGCATGCAGCAGTATCAGGAAGCGCTGCGGCGCAATCCCAACGACGCCCGCGCGCACCACGGACTGGGAATACTGCTCGCCGAGGCCGGGCGCGTGGAGGAGGCCGTCGCCCAATATGACGAGGCGCTGCGCGTGAAACCGCATTTCCCGGATGTGCTCGAACGGCTGAGCCGACTGCTGCGGGCGCAGGGAAAAGGGCAGGACATGATTGCCCGCCACGAGGCCATCATAAACGCAAATCCCAATGACGCCGAAAGCCACCACTTCTTCGGCTGTGAATTGCAGATACAGGGAAAACCCGCCGAGGCACTGGAGCAATACGAAAAGGCGGCTGAACTGGACCCGCGGAATTCGCCCGCGCGCAATGCGGCCGCCGCCATTCTTGCGGGGCAGGGCAAGACCGACGAGGCCGTTGCCAAGTATGACGAATTGCTCCGCCTGGAGCCGAGGGACAAAGAGGCGCATGCAGGCCTGGCGGTGCTGCTGGCCGGACAGGGCCGCGAGGAGGAGGCCATGCACCACCTCCGGGAGGCGCTGCGCATTGACCCCGGCTACGGCCGTGCGCTGGAAAGCCTGGCCATGCTGCTGGAGAAGCAGGGCCGTGCCGACCAGGCCGTCAAGCAGTACCAGGCGGCGCTCCAACTGGATCCCCACAACCAGGACGTCCATTTCCTGCTGGGAAGCCTGCTGGCCAGGCTGGGCCGGGAAGATCTGGCGCTTCAGGAGTTGGAGGAGGCGCTGCGGCTCAACCCCGACGACGCCCGCGCGCACGACGCGCTGGGCGATCTGCTCACCGCGAAGAAGCGCCCCGACGAGGCGCTCAAACACTACGCGGAGGCGTACCGCGTTGATTCAAACTTCGCCTATGTCCTGCGCAAGATGGGCATGATCAAGGACGCCGAGGGCCGGTATGAGGAGGCCATGGCTTACTACAGGCAGGCGCTGACGGCGATTCCCGACTTTCAGGACGCCCACTACCTGCTGGGACACGACCTCGCCAAACTGGGCAGCAAGAACCAGGCGGCCGCGGCGTTTGGGGAGGCGTTGCGGCTGAACCCCGATGATGCCCGCGCGCACCATGAACTGGGCGACCTGCTCATGGAGCAGGGAGACTCCGATGCGGCGCTGAGGCACTACCAGGAGGCGCTGCGGGTTGATCCGAATTTCACCTTCGTGCTGATCAAGACGGGCAAGGTCATGGACGCCCGGGACAGGCGCGCGGAGGCCGTTGATTTCTATCTGCGGGCGCTCGTGCTCGACAAGGACAATCAGGATGTCCATTATCTGGTCGCGAGCGACCTGGCAGCCCTGGGCCGCAATGACGAGGCAGCCGTGCATTTCGAGGAGGCGCTGCGTCTGAACCCGCAGGATCCGCGGGCACACAACGAATACGGCATGCTGCTGCGCGGCATGAAGAAAGTGGACGAGGCGGCAAAGCATTTTGAGCTGGCAATCCAGGCCAAGCCGGACTTTGCGCTGGTCTTCAACAACTGGGGAAGCCTGCTCCTGGAAAACGGCAAGTTCCCCGAGGCCGAAGAGAAGTTCCGCGAGGCGCTGAGGGTCCGCCCGAACGACGAGTACGCCTACATCAACCTGGCAAAGTCGGCGGAGCAGCAGGGACGTTTCGACGAGGCCGCCGAACTCTACCAGAAGGCGATGAAGAACTGCCCCGCCAATTCCATGATTCCCAACGACCTGGGCTTGATGTATTTCGGCCGGGGGAACTACGAAGAGGCGGTGAAGTGGTACAACATCGAGCGTCAGGTGGATCCCACGAATCCGAAGCTATACAACCACCTCGGCTATAA
>CALDSM010000390.1 GCA_937923585.1 uncultured bacterium | reverse complement strand
GGCCCTGCCGCTGGAGCAGAACTTCATGGCCATCGCGATTCCGGCCGTGATCGCTGACAGACGACGGATTGCATGACTCGACTGGGGGAAACGGGCCGGACGCGAAGGCGACACCTGTGCATGCCTGCGCCAGCCGTGATCCTTCTTTCGGTCGGCACTGCGCTTGCGCTTCCAAACGCCCTCTTGGGCGCGTCCGTCCACAGACTCGCGGGATCCGCAGCGTTTTCGGCATAATGCGTCCGTTGGGAAGGCGGTTTGTCCGTCCCCGCAGCAAGCCGTGGAAAGGAATGACATATGAGCGGCGACAATAACCACATTTCCCGCAGGCACTTTCTGCGCGGACTCGGCGCGGGCGCGGCGGCGGGCATGGCGCTGACGTCGTTCAGTGAAGCCGGGGCGGAGGCAAAACGCCCGCCCAACTTCGTGATCATCTTCATTGACGACCTAGGTTACCAGGATCTGGGCTGCTTCGGCGCGCCGCTGATCAAGACGCCCTGCCTCGACAAGATGGCGACGGAGGGTGCGAAATTCACCAGCTTCTACGCGCAAACGGTGTGCTCGCCGTCGCGGGCCGCGCTGATGACCGGGTGCTATCCCAACCGCGTCGGATTCCCGCGCGTGCTCTTCCCGCAGGACAAGATCGGCATCAGCGCCGACGAGGTGCTGCTGCCCCAGGTGCTCAAGACGCGCGGGTATGCCACGGCCTGCATCGGCAAATGGCATCTGGGCCACCTGCCGCCCTTCCTGCCCACGCGCCACGGGTTTGACTATTACTACGGCCTGCCCTACAGCAACGACATGCAGGCGAACAGGCGCGGCGATCCGCCGCTTCCGCTGATGCGCAACGAGGAAATCATCGAGCAGCCCGCCGATCAGAACACGCTCACGCAGCGGTACACGCAGGAGGCAGCCAGGTTCATCCGCGAACACAAGGACGGGCCGTTCTTCCTTTACCTGCCGCACACGATGGTGCATGTGCCGCTGCACGTGTCCGACGCGTTCCGGGGCAAGAGCGCCCGGGGGCTCTACGGCGACGCGGTGCAGGAGGTGGACTGGAGTGTGGGCGAGGTGCTCAAGACGATTCGCGAATGCGGCCTTGACGAGAACACGCTGGTGCTGTTCACCTCGGACAACGGCCCCTGGCTGACGCAGCACGAGAACGGCGGCGCGGCGAGGCCCTTCCGCGACGGCAAGGGCACCACCTACGAGGGCGGATTGCGCGTGCCCACCATAATGCGCTGGTCTGGCCGCATCCCGGCGGGCACCACCTGCCCCGAAATGGCGGCCACCATGGATCTGTTGCCCACCTTCGCCGCGCTGGCCGGGGCGGAAGCGCCCAAGGACCGCGTCATTGACGGAAAGGACATCCGTGAGCTGCTGTGGCATCCGGACACGGCCCAATCGCCGCGCAACACGATGTTCTACTACCGCAACGAGGAATTGCAGGCCTTGCGGGAGGGCAAATGGAAGCTCCATCTTGCCCTCAAGCGGCGTCCCGACGTGGAACTCTATGACCTGGACGCCGACATCGGTGAATCGAAGAACGTGGCTGCGGAACACCCTGATGTGGTGAAACGCCTGACCGAACTGGCCGACAAGGTGCGCGCCGATCTGGGCGATTCGAACGCCGACGTCAAGGGCTCGGGCTGCCGCCCGGCGGGGAAAGTGGAATGAAGTTCACGGCTTTCGGAGCGGTTGACCAATGGGCGCCTGTGCTGTCCGGTGTGGTGTTCATACTGATGGCGGCGGGCTGCACCACGCCGGGCAATGCGCAGGCGCAACAGGAGAAGCTGCCCCTGCTGCGCGATGTCTATGCGCAGGAGTTTCGGATAGGCGTTGCCTTTGGTCACGGGCTGCTGGATTCCGGCGACGCTGCGGCGTTGGCGCTGGCCGCCACGCAGTTCAACGCGTTCACGCCGGAAAATGAAATGAAGTGGGCCAATATCCACCCGCAGGAGGGAACATACAACTATGGCCCCGCCGACGCGCTGGTGGCTTTCGCCGAACAGCACCGCATGGCCGTCACCGGCCACACGCTGGTGTGGCACAACGCCTCGCCCGCGTGGATATTTGAAGACGCGCCGGGCGTGCCCGCAACGCGCGAGACCGTGCTGCTGCGCCTGCGCGAGCATATCCGCGCGGTGATGGGCCGCTACCGCGCACGGGTGCGCGGCTGGGACGTGGTCAACGAGGCGGTCAGCGAGAAGGAGGGAGAATGGCTGCGCGAGTCGCCCTGGCTGCGCGCGCTGGGTGAGGACTATGTGGAACTGGCGTTTCGTTTCGCGCGCGAGGCCGATCCCGACGCGCAGCTTTACTACAACGACTACAACCTGGAACAGCCGGTGAAGTGCGAAAAGGCCGTGCGCCTGATCAAGCGCCTGCAGGAAAAGGGCGTACACGTTGACGGTGTCGGGTTGCAGGGGCACTTCACGCTGCAGTCGGTCAACACGGACGAGGTGGCCAAATCCATCGAGGCCTTCTCCGCCATGGGCCTGTGCGTGAGCATCACCGAACTCGACATGCGCGTCTACGCCTATGGCGACGAGGAGAACCGCTATCCAAACGGCGCGCCGCCCGAACTCCTCGCCGAACAGGCGGAGAAATATGCGGCGCTCTTCAAGGTGTTCGTCGCGCACAAGAGCGCCATTGACCGCGTCACTTTCTGGGGTGTTCATGACGGTCTGTCCTGGACCAACTACGCCCCCGTGAAGCGCCCGGATTACGCGCTGCTGTTTGACCGCGAGAGCAAACCCAAGCCCGCGTTTTACGCGGTGGTGAAACGATAACCGAAGAAGGCGTGAAGCCCCGCCGCCTTCAATCCCCCTTCGAAGGGGGCAGACCCGAAGGGTCGGGGGATGTGGAGGCTGGGTCTCGCGCGGAGTTTTACATCCCCCGCCGCTTCGCGGCTGCCCCCCTCAAGGGGGGATCTAAGGTTTCTGTCCCTCCCATATTCCCAGGGAAATTTTGAACAGCCGCGTCGCCAAAGCGCCTTTTCACTCTCCTGATGCCTGGCCTGTCTCCTGCCAGTCCCCGTTGGGGTCGGGGAAAGGATGCTCGGTGGACATCAGCTTCTTTCCCATCACATAAATCCAGCCGCCCGGGCCGTCTATCATCACGTGACCGTTGAACGTGAACGGCCCCGTGCCCGTGGCCATGTGGGGGTCGTTGCGCTGATCCAGCAACACCATTGCGGGCCAGGTCTTGCGGAACTCGAAGCCGAGGTCAAATCCCTTGCCCCGGACCTTCACGTTGACCGGCGCCGTTACCTCCTCCCGCGGGAACACGGTTATCAAATGCCAGCCCATCCCGTTCACTTCAGCCGGTGTGACCATAACGCGCCACACGCCGCTGTCCGCCGTCATTGTCACCGCCGGCGCGACGTTTGCCATCGGCGCGACGGACAGATACAGGTTCTGCTTCGGGTCGGCGGTGATGCCCGGATCATCCACGAAGACATCCTTGCCCTTCAGGGTCTCCCACGGCTCGGGCGTCCACAGAATTGCGCCCCTGCCCATGTCGCGCCGGTACAGTTTCAACCCGGCGGGGTTCTCCAGTTCCTTCGCGTCCATCACGCTTACCACCGGCACCGGCGGACCGGCGGGATGGGTGGCCTCGCATTCGAACTTTACGCCGCACAGGCTTTCCAGCCGGTCGCGCCTGCGCACGCCGTCGGGGCCGATGGACGGGTCGCCCGACAGGCACACCAGGCTGCCCGCTTCGGCCAGCGCGCGCAGTTTGTCCAGCGTCGCGTCGGCCATCGCATAGGCCATCGGCATGACCACCCACTTCGGCGGCTTCTGCAGCAGCCGGTCGAGGTGCACCTCGTTGGCCGTGTCATAGGGCACATTCACGGCGAGCAGGCATTCGTGCGCGTTGATCAGCGCGCTGTGCGCAAAGTCTTCCGGCGCGCCGGTCCGCCAACTGTCCGGCATGACAAACACCGTGTCGGCGGGCGTGTACTGGATGGGCACGCACTGCGCGGCCCGGCGCAAATCGCGGTACAGCGCCAGCACCGGTTTGGGCCGCAGCGGGTTGTTATAACACAACCCCCACGGGAAGATGCGGTCCGGGTCGTCCGCCCAGCACCAGTTCTGAATCTTGCTCACACCCATCGCCAGCGCCGCATGCACCGTCCACCACACCAACTGGCTGTACTCCTCCGGCGTGCGCTGCACGTGGTAGGCGGTGCCGCCCCGTTCCGGTGCCCATGCGTCGTGTGTCTTCACGCCGAATTCGCCGATGTTCACCATCTTGTCCACCAGTCGCATGTCGTTCCACTTGATCGTCGCCATCAGCTTCGCCAGGTCGCGCTTGGGCGCGTCGAAATAGCCGAAGTTGGCCGCGTCCATCGCCTCCATCGTCAGCCGCAGGTCAATGCCGTTGTACGTACGCTGGTAATATTCCGCGGTGATGGGATGGTACTTGTATGAAGTGAGAGGAAATTCCTCTCCGACGGCACGCATCACAGGCGGCTCGAACTTGTCCGCCCCATGAATGGCGTCGCAGAGCCGGCCAACCCAGCGCCGTATCAACCGCGCCTTGAACTCGGCCACATCGCGCGCTTTCGGGTCATACCATGACTGTGCAGGCCGGTCAGTTACGGGCAGAGGCCCGCCGTCGGCCGCAACTATCTCTTTCCATGCTTCGCGCGCAGCCGCGTCGCTGCCGTAACGTTCTTTCAACAACGCATTCCACTCCCGCCGCAGGTCGGGCAGGTCTTTCATCTTCAATTGGAAATCGCCGTTGAGGTAATGAATCAGCCCGGGCACCTCCTTATACCGTGCCGCAAAAGCCGCGCACATGGCCGCCTGCTTCTCCAACTCATCGTCCGACACCGCCACATCCTGCCCGACCAGCAGTCCGGCCATGTAGATTAGGCCATTGTCCTGGGCCGTTTGAATAAGCGCGTCCAGTTGCCCCCATTGCTTTTCTGTGTAGATGTAATTCTCCGGAGTGAATTGGAGATTCTCAAACATGTCCAGACGATACTCATGCATGAGGGCCAGGTCGCCCTGCGGCCCGCCCCATGCTGCAACGGTCTGGTTGGGAGAAAAGAACATGTTGGAGTAGGTGTCTGTGCCAAACAGGCACGTTTTCCAAACACATCCAACATTGTCAGGCGCCGTGCCTCCTCGACTGTCCAATGTGTATGCATTGCCCTCCGCCCGGAGTTGGCTGCACCATCCTTTTTGATCGGTTTCATGCTCCACGCAAATGGGCGTTTCGGCATAGCCGACATGCCGGGTGGAACCACCCAGGCGTTCTTCCGCGACAGTGTCTCCGAATTGAACTTCGGCACGTGCGTTGTCAATGTCGGTGTCTGGTGTGGTCCATGGGAATTCCTTCACAATGGATTCTCCCGGCGCGAGCGAAAGGGGTTGGGTGCTCAAATCTACACGGTCTTTTCTGGGATGTCCGGGTTTGACAACGCAACTCAATGTGTCCTGACGCGGCGACTTGGAGGAATTGCTCACCCGCACGCGAATCTTCACCGTGTCGCCTTTGTGGTAGAAGGGGGCATCGGTTGTCACGTCCCGGAGATAGAGTCCCCGCTTCAATTGGGCCACCACTGCAATTCGTTTTCTGTTCCCGGCATGCTTGAAATAGTCTGTATGGTTTATCCCAAACAGCACCCAGGTGGACCCCGCAAAGCTTCCCTCAAAATGGTGAACGAGCGCCGCACGCGCGGGGGGATGCAGCTTGTCTCCGACGCCAAACAGTTGTGAGTCCAGGGAATACCACCGGGCGACGCCGCCCAACTGTGCGGTGGCTTCATAGCCGCTGCACGCAAGGGGGTTCTCGTAACCCTCGCAGCGCCCGTCATACTTCTGGTCCGGGCTGAACAGCATCAACTGGTCCGGCTCGACGATGAGGCCGTCTTCGGGCTTGCCGTAGTGGGCGTTGATGCGGATTTCGCGGGGGATGGGCGCGCAGGTGACATCGTCAATCCAGGCCGTGCCGGCGGCGCGGTAGAAGCCTGCGCTGAATTCGACCCGTGTTGTGCCGGGCAGGACATCCACCATGGTCTCGTGTCGCTGCCAGTCCGTTGCCTGCTGTTTTTGGATGAAGTCTTTGAAGTGCAGAATCTTGCCGTCGGCGGCATACTGGTACACGGCCATGTAGGCGTAGCCGGAGCCCTGCACCGGACCGGTCTTGAGCCGCGCGCCGACGAGATAGGTCTTGCCGGGTTCGACGGGCAACACGGTGCGCCACGCGCAGCCGCCTTCGGCGGCCGTGTTGGACGCCTGACCGCACGCCGCGCCGGTGCAACCCGGCTCGGCTGCGAGGGTGCATTCGTTGCCCGGAATGGGAAACCAGCCCTCGCCGCCCTGCTCGAAACCGCCGTTGGGCAGCAGCGACACGGCCGGATCGGCGGCCTGCGCGCGCGCCGCCTTCAGCAGTTCCCCCTGCGGCGTCCATTTGCCGTCCTGCTTCACGAAGAGCGCATCGAAGGCGTAGCCGCCTGTGCAGAACAGGTCGCCGCCGCGCTTGAGAAAGGCCACGAGCGCCTCTTTTCCCGCCGCGGGATAGGATGCGCCCATGGGCGTCACCAGCAGGTCGAAGCGGTCCGCGTTGAACACGGCCGGGTCGCAGACCTCATCGGCGTTGAACCGCGTCGCGGGGATGTCCTGCTCACGGACGGTGAAGCACATCCTGACTCCCCAGGCGTTGGCTGCGCTG
>CALDSM010000389.1 GCA_937923585.1 uncultured bacterium | reverse complement strand
GCGACCACCGAGATCTACACTCTTTCCCTACACGACGCTCTTCCGATCTTGAAATTCGCCATGATCGTTGTCTCCTTGCCGTTGATGACGTCCGCCCCCACGGGCGGACAGAAAGGCCATTATAGCCGGACTTTGAGACTTCCTCAATTTCAACGCTGACACCCTTGCGTCCTCCAGGTCAACTGGGGAGATCTCGCCACGTTGACGACCATATAGGGGCGTAGTACAATCCTGTCATGGAATTCACGGCATATTTTACCGCGATGCGCACACGTCCTGACCGTGCGGGTATTCGGATGGAATGGATAGAGCACGCGGTGCTAAATCCGGGCCATGAAGAAGTCCAAACAGATGGTCGCATTCGACGGTGGGCCAGAATTCCGGAAGCCGAAGGGCGTTGGTTGCGTGTTATCTTGTTGGAAGACGGCAAGACAGTCCACAACGCCTTCTTTGATAGGCGATTTGAGGAGAAATAGGATGCGCGTCAGTTACTTTGAAGATACCGACACCCTGCTGTTGACCTTCAGCGACAGTCCGGTGGCGGAAACGGCGGATCTGAACGAGAACACGGTCCTCGACATGGACAGCCAAGGCCGCGTGGTCGCCATCACCATTGAACACGCCGCGACGCAAACCGATATCCGCGAGTGCTCGTTCGCCTTCCCTCCTGCCTCGTCTAAGCCAGCATAACACCGAGCCCGTATGGACGAACGCCGTATTGTGCTGTCATAGCCAAGAATCGCCAAGATCAGGAGCACTGAGTGCGAGGTGACATTTTATATAATACTTTCGACACGGTACGTCTTGGCTGAAACAGAAGAACACAATCCTCAAGGAATCACGTATTCTCCCCAAAGCCAACCAGCGGCCGGTAGCTACTGAATCGGTTGCCGGTGCGGTTCGCGCAGCGGTGGCGCGTCAAAAAACGTTGCCAAGGGGGCCGACATTCTTTGCCGGGGAACAGTTCTCATTTGTCCTTCCTGTAAGGCCGCATTGTTCCTGATTTATCCTTCCATGAAGGATAATTTGACTGTGGTCGGATGCTGTCAAGGGATAAGTGCGTGCCAGAATCCGCACGTAAGCAACGGAGCGTCCTCATAAGGCCAAAGTAGAAGCGGCATCCCTGCCGCTTTCCTTCTCGCAATTCGACTCGGGGTTCTTCAAGGAAAGCGGCAGGAATGCCGCTTCCCCTTTGGCGTACCCGATACCACTATATGTCTTATATTGGGCATCCTGCCCGATATGGGGTGCAAATCTGGTGTTCATCACCAGAAAAGTACCCATTTTCCGCTAACTCAGGGTGGCATGGTTCCTGCTTTGCCTGACAGCATGTTCAGGACATCCGCGAACTGTGAAAAATGCTGTCTGGCCCTATTGGGAATATTCCTACTAGGGTGCGGGAGCGTTTTTGCCGATATCGGTCTCGAAGCGAAGGCCCTTCCAGAGCAAAGCCAAGTACTGGCCGGGCAACCCTGCGCCGTGGGCTACAGCGTCGAATGGCAGGGTGCGCGGGATGCCGCCATCGTGTTGCCCCTAGAAGTTTCCCAGCCGGAATGGGGCCGTGCCGAACTCAAGGCCACTCGAACCGAACATTACGGGGACCGTTGGCGGGTGGTGCAGGTGGTGGAATACACAGCATCCAAGGCAGGGAAATACACGGTCCCGGCGGTGGAAATTCAGGCCATCACGGCCAATCAGCCTATAGTAGGCTCCTTTGAAAGCACCCCGGCAAACCGCATTAAAGCACCAGATACGACCATAACAGTGGTCAATCTGCCAAATCCGAGACTATGGGGGGGCATTGCTGCGATAGTCGCGCTCGTGATTGGAATCGGGG
>CALDSM010000388.1 GCA_937923585.1 uncultured bacterium | reverse complement strand
GTGGGTTTGCCGGTTCGGCGGAACCGGGGTATAATGGGAAAAAGTGGACTCTCCCCGAAAGGATCGCCTGCATGGCACACCAGACCCTCCGATCTGCCTATGACCGGCTGAGTGACCGGTTCAACAAGTTCCCCCAGGGGGCACCCCCAACCGCACTGCTCCACCAAATTCTGCAACTCCTTTTCAGCGAAAAGGAGGCTGATCTGGTGGCGTTGCTGCCCATCAAGCCCTTCACTGCCGCCAAGGCGGCGGAGGCATGGAAAGTGGGGGAGGCGGAGGCGCGCAAGACGCTGGACAACCTGGCCGACCGGGCGATTCTGCTGGACTACATCGGTAAGGACGGCAAGACGCGCTATATGCTGCCGCCGCCAATGGTGGGCTTCTTCGAGTTCTCCATGATGCGCGTGCGCGAGGATTGGGACCAGAAGACGCTGGCCGAACTGTACCACCAGTACGTCGTGGTCCAGGAGGACTTCGGGCGCGAACTGTTTGCCGGGGCCACCCAGTTTGGGCGGGCCCTGGTGCGGGAGGAGGCCGTCGAGGCGGACAATACGCTGCGCGTGCTGGACTACGAACGCGCTTCCGAGGTCATCAACTCAGCCACGCACATCGGCATCGCCATGTGCCACTGCCGCCACATCGCGATGCACCGGGGCCACGCGTGCGACGCGCCGATGAACATCTGCATGGCCTTCAACACCGGGGCCGACACGCTCATCCGCCACGGCCATGTTCGCCGGATTGACAAGGCGGAATGCCGCGATCTCCTGCAGGAGGCAAAAGCCCACAACCTGGTCCAGATGGGCGAAAACGCGCAGCACAATGTCAGCTTTATCTGCAACTGCTGCGGCTGCTGCTGCGAGGCGATGCTCGCTGCACGGCGTTTCGCCCTGATGCATCCGGTACATACCACCAATTTCCTGCCGGAAATTGATGCGCAGGCCTGCACCGGCTGCGGCAAGTGCGTCGGCGTCTGCCCCGTTGAGGCGCTCAGCCTCGTGTCCGCCCATGATCCGAACAACCATAACCGCAAGACGGCGCAGTTGGCGGAAGACCGCTGCCTTGGCTGTGGTGTCTGCGTGAAGCCCTGCGCCAAGAATGCCATCACGCTCACTCCCCGGAAAGAACGGGTGCTGACACCGGCCAACTCGGTGCATCGCTTCATCATCCAAGCCATTGAGCGCGGCAAGCTGCAGAACCTGCTTTACGACAACCAGGTATATGAAAGCCACCGCGCGATGGGCGCGGTGCTCGGGGCGCTCTTCAAACTGCCGCCGGTCAAGCGGGCCATGGCGAAGAAACAGATGAACTCGCGGTATGTGGACGCGTTGCTGGCGAAGCAGAAGTAGACAGTCATACAACAAAGCCCCACCCTCATTGCGAGCGAAGCGCGGCAATCACTTAGAACAATGGCCCACGGTCAGGGTTCCGATGCACCTGAGATTGCCGCGCTTCGCTCGCAATGACGTGGTTGTTTTGATATTGTGCGGAAAAATACATGCGGCCGAAGGCTTTACGCCTTCGGCCGCATTCTGTTGATTTTGTTTTCGACGGATTCTATTTCACCAGTTTACCCACCACCTCCGCCACCGTTGCCATAGCTGAGGGCAGTCCCGCCACGTTCTTGCCGCCGGCCTGGGCCATGTCGGGGCGGCCTCCGCCGCTGCCTTCCACCATCGGCGCGATCTGCTTGACGATTTCACCCGCGCTAACCCGACCGGTCAGGTCCTTGGTTACGCCCGCTATGAGCGCCACTTTGTCGTCCACGGCGCTGCCCAGCACCACCACACCGGAGCCGATCTTGTCTTTGAACTGGTCAAGCGCGGCACGGAGGCCTTTCGCGTCGAGCCCGTCGAGCTGGAGGGCAAGCACCTTGACACCGTTGACCTCCACCGCGCGGCTCATGTGGTCGGCGCCGCCGCCGGTGGCCGCGGCCTGCTTCCACTTGTCCACCTCGCGCGACAGCTTGCGGTTCTCGTCCATCAGCGCGCGGATGCGCTCTTCAAGCGCCTCGGGACGGGCGCTGAGCAGATGCGCCGCCGCCATAAGCTGGTCGTCGCGCGCCTGCATCGCCTCGACGGCCGCGTCACCGCATACCGCCTCGATGCGCCGCACGCCCGCGGCCAGCGCCGCCTCGGACAGCAGTTTCAGGCACCCGATGACGCCCGTGTTGCGCACATGGCAGCCGCCGCACAGTTCGAGGCTGATGTCGCCCACGCGCACGGTGCGCACGACGTCGTCGTATTTCTCGCCAAAGAGCGCCATCGCGCCCTCAGCGCGGGCCTCCTCGATGGGCTTGCTGACGATGACCACGTCCTGGCTCTGGCGGATGTAGTCGTTGACCAGCCGCTCTATGTCGTGCAACCGGTCCGGGGCGATGCCCTCGAAATGGGTGAAGTCGAAGCGCAGCCGGTCGGGCCCGACATAGGAGCCCGCCTGGTGCACATGCTCGCCCAGCACCTGGCGCAGCGCGGCCTGCAGGAGATGCGTGGCCGAATGGTGGTTCTCGATGGCGCGGCGGCGCGTCTCGTCCACGCGCGCCTCCACCTTGTCACCGACCTTGAGCGCGCCGCTTGCGATGGTGACCTCGTGCAGTGTCATCTTGCCCACCAACCGGCGCGTCGCGGAGACGTGCGCGGTGGCTTCCGAGGTTTCGAGCACGCCCATGTCGCCGACCTGCCCGCCCGATTCAGCGTAGAAGGGGGTCTTGTCGAGCACCACTTCGCCGCTTTCGCCCTCCTGGAGCGCGTCCACGGCATTGCCGTCACGCACGAGCGCCTTCACCGTAGCCGTCTCGTGGGTGTTGCCGTAGCCGGTGAACTCCGTGTCGCCCAGTTGCTCGTTGAGCGTTCGGTAGACCGGTGCGATGGCCTGCTGGCCGCTACCGACCCAGGCACCGCGCGCCTTCTCCTTCTGTCGGGCCATGGACTGCTGGAAGCCCTCGCGGTCCACCGTGAATCCGCGGTCTTCAGCCATGTCCGTGGCCAGGTCGAGCGGAAAGCCGTAAGTGTCATGCAGCTTGAACAGTTCCTCGCCGGGGACCATGGTCTCACCGGAGGCTTTCACCTTGTCGAAGATAGTGGCCAGCAGGTCCATACCGCGCGAGAGGGTGCCCGCGAAACGGTCCTCCTCGACGCGAATGATGCGCGCAATCTGGCCCTTGCTCTCCACCAGTTCGGGGTAGTGGTGGCCCATTGTGTCCACCACGGTGGCGCTGACCTCGTGCAGGAACGGCTTTTCCAGGCCCAACTCGCGGCCGAACCGCGCCGCGCGGCGCAGCAGGCGCCGATAAACGTAGCCGCGGCCCTCGTTGGACGGCAGAATGCCGTCGGCGGTCATGAAGCTGAGCGCGCGGATGTGGTCGGCGATGACGCGGTAGGGCACGGGATTCTTCTCGTAGGGCACGCCGGCAATGGCCTGCGTCGCCTTGATCAGTTCAAAAATGCCGTCCGTGTCGAACACGGTTTCCTTCTTCTGCATCAGCAGTGCGATGCGCTCCAGGCCCATGCCGGTGTCTATGCCGCGGTTTTTGAGCGGCGGGCGCGATCCGTCCAACTGCTGGTCAAACTGCGGAAAGACGAGATTCCAGAATTCCAGAAAACGCTCTTTCGGGTCGTGTTCCGGCGTTGCGATGGGGTCAATGTCCACACCCCGGTCAAAGAGCAGTTCGGAACAGGGGCCGCAGGCGCCCGTGTCGCCGGCCGGACCCCAGAAGTTGTCCTTGGCGCCCAGCCGCACGATGCGCGACGGGTTGACGCCGACTTCCTTCTCCCAGATGGCGGCCGCCTCATCGTCGTCGGTGTAGACCGACACCCACACCGACTCTGCCGGGAACTTCAGGACCTGGGTGGTGTACTCCCAGCCCCAGGTAATGGCTTCGCGCTTGAAGTAGTCGCCGAAGGAGAAATTGCCCAACATTTCAAAGAAGGTGAGGTGACGGGATGTCTTGCCCACTTCGTCCAAATCGTTGGCCTTGCCGCCCGCGCGCAGGCATTTTTGCGAGGTCGTGGCGCGGCGGTACGGCACGGGCACCTCGCCTGTGTAGTAGGGCTTGAACTGCACCATGCCGGCGCTGGTAAACAGCAATGTCGGGTCGTTGCCCGGAATCAACCGGTCACTGCGCTCGACCACGTGTCCGCGCTGGCGGAAGAACTCAAGATAGGATGCCCGTATTTCGTCACTCTTCACGGTGGATAACTCCCTGTCGTGTTTGGGGTTCAAAGGGAGCGTGAAGTTTAGCAGATGCGCGCGATGCGTTGCATCTGGACGCGCATTCGGGGCAGGCGCGCCGGGCACAAGCGCCGCTGACGGTTGGTTGACACGGACGGGCACGGACTCACACGGACGAACACGGACAACCTATAACTGCCCGTACTCGCTCTTGCGGTCTTTGCGGCGGGCCACTTCGCTGGCGTAACGTCTGCCCAGTGTGTCGGCGTGTTTGCGGGTCCATTCCGTCAGGTTGGTTTTACCGGCCGGGGGAGAGGTGGTGTAAAGCAGGTCGGCCATCAGGCCTTCTATTTCGTCGCGCGTGATGGTTACATCACCGGTCAGATCGGAAGAGCACACGTCTGAACTCCAGTCACGATCAGATCTCG
>CALDSM010000387.1 GCA_937923585.1 uncultured bacterium | reverse complement strand
CCACCGAGATCTACACTCTTTCCCTACACGACGCTCTTCCGATCTAACGGCAGGCGCCGCTCCAGGCCGCAATGGATGTGCATATCCATCTCACGCAGGCTGGAGCAGGTCACTTCCTGTGCGTTGGCGGTTGGTGAAACTGGAACGAAAGGCCCACACAACAGCACTACCGCCAGCATCGCCAAATGGGATCGAAGATTCATCATCGTGTATTCTCCGTGCAGGGCCGTGTCGCGAAGGCTTTGCGACCGAAACCAAGCGTCGGACACCGCGGTCAGTTGCAGGTCCGCAATCCCGATTCAATAATGGGGCAATCTTAACGGGCGCATCCCGTCGTCTTCAATTGGAATGAATATGGCCAAATCGTCGGAAAACGGCTCGGAGTCGAGAAGCACGCTGCTCTTCGCGCTGTTGCTGCTTTTCTTCCTCCAAATCCTGGGAACGTGGCTCGAAAGCCTTTACCGGATAAGCCTCACAAGGCTCGGGCCCGGCTTGGAGCTGTACGGAATCCTGCTGCTGCTCCTGCCGTTTACGCTTTTCGCCGTCCGCAGGGAACAGGAGCGCCGCTTCCTCTGGGGTGCCCTGTTGATCTTTCTCGCGAGCCGCGTGCTATGCCCCTGTTTGGGGCCGCCCGGACAGGTCGTGGCCGGGGGCGTGGGCCTTTCCGCATTTCTCATCATCCTGGCCTGCGCCTTCAGCACCCCCTTTGGCGGTCTCAAGGGCGACATGGGACAGGCCGTTGGAATCGCCATGCTCCTGTCGGTGGCGCTGCGCGCCTGGGGTTCCTCCGCCGATATCTCCATGGAGGGCACAACGGCGGCCCTGGGCTGGCTGGCCATCCCGCCCGTCCTGTATCTGTTCCGTTCCGCCATGGCCAGTCCCGCCGATGCGCCGGCGCCCATTCCGGCACCGACCCCGCATCTCACGCTTGCCATGCTGGGCCTCTTCGGCAACCTGGCGCTGGTCTATCTGGTCTTTTCCTGCCCAATGGTGGTCTGCGCCTGGAGCGGCTACGCCCAACTGGGATTCTCGGGAACCTTCGTGTCCGGCTGTGTCCTGCTCACCTGTGCCTTGGCGTTGCTGCTCGCACAGCGCGTATTCCTGCCGACGAGACGCCTTGGGCTGTTGTGGAACGGAGTCTTACTTTTGTTCCTCGTTGGCGGACTCCTACTGGGACGGCCAACACTTCCACCGTCGCCGGAAACGGGGCCGGTCTTCGTCAACGGAGATAACCTCCTCACCAGATACCTGCTCTACGCCGCACTGCTTCTGGCACCCGTGACAATCTTCAATTCCCGCCGCATCGCCGGTTTCCCGGCCTGTGCCCGGCCCCGAAACGCCGTCCCGGCCGTGCTTGCCGGCATGGCCCTGCTTATAATCACGGCGCTTTCGTTGCAGATCACCAATGTCTGGGGATACGTTCCTCAAGGAACGCTGCTCCGCAATCGGTTCCATCTCCCGTTTCTGCTTGCAGGCGCGGCCATACTCGCGCCGTGGGTCGCGCCGTTGCCGGACACACCCGCAGGCAGACCGCTGCGCACCCGCTTCCTGGCGACCCTGGCGATGCTGCTTGCTGTGCTGGGTCTCGCGGGTACGCTGGCGCATCCCCCCCGCATACGCCCCGCGCAGGGAAAGCGCGATTTCACCGTCCTCACCTACAACATGCAGCAGGGCTCCCACCAAAGCGGCAAGCGGAATTACCAAGAGCAGCTCGACCTCCTGCGCCGCCTCAATCCGGACATCATCGGCCTGCAGGAAAGCGACACGCCCCGCGTCTCCGGCGGACACGTGGATGCCGTGCGCTATTTCGCCGAGTCGCTTGGCTACCATGCCTACTACGGTCCGAGTTCGATTGCCGGAACCTTCGGGACGGCCATCCTGTCGCGGTATCCAATCAGGAACCCGCGCACCTTTTTCACCTTCAGCACCGTGGACGAGGTTGGCACCTCGGCGGCGGAAATTGAGGTGGATGGCAAGACCATTGCGTTCTTCTGCAATCATCCCGCCGGGGGAGACCGGGTTATGCAGGCGCATATTGACGCCCTTATCGCAGAGGCGCGCAGGTTTCCGCACGTCATCGCCCTGGGCGACTTCAACTTCACCGCACGCGAACCCTATTACGCCAGCCTGTCCGGGGTGTTGCGGGATTCCGCAGCAGAACTGGGGGAGACGAACGTCACCTATCATGGAATCCGCTCCAATCTCGCAGATGAGATTGACCACATCTTCGTCTCGCCCAACTTCCGTGTGATCGAGAGCCACTACCTGCCCGCTCCCGAATCGGAGACAGACCACCCCGCCCATTGGTCCGTGCTGCGAATGGAGTAGGGGATAGGGAAAAGGGGCACCGAAGGTTGTCCGGCATGCGTTACCCGCACCGCAAAAGGGCTGGACTGCGGAATAAGGTCTACAGGCCGTCCTGCATCTCGGGGATTGGCTCCGCTTCAGGGGCCGTGATGGGGACGGTGCGGGCCACCACGGGCGTTTTCCACCGGCCGGTGAGGTAGTAGGTCACGCTGATGCCGGCGCCCACGAACGAACTGATCAGGACACCGTACCAGATGCCCTCCACACTGTTCATCTGGCGCGACAGGAACAGCGCCAGCGGAATGCGCACCACCCAGAAGCCGACCAGTGTGAACACCGTCGTGGCCACGGTGCGGCCCGAACCGTTGATGATGCCGTTGCTCAGGAACATGACCGCCCACATGAGGTAGCCGACGCCCACGATGCGCAGGTAGTGCGCGCCGGTGGCCACCACGTCGGCGTCGTGCGCGAAAAGCCGCATGAACAGACCGGGAACACCGACGGAAACGAGGGTGGCCGGCAGGGTCAACGCCAGGCTGATGACGAGGCCCCAGCGGAACGTCTGCTTGACACGGTCGAACTTGTGGGCGCCGATATTCTGGCCAGACAGGGTGGAGGCGGCCATGCCGATGGACATGGCGGGCATGAAGGCCAGCAGGTCTATGCGCATGGCGGCGCCGTAGGCCGCGGCGCAGTGTTCCCCGAAACGGTTGACCAGCGCAACGATGACCAGAATGCCGAGCGAAACGAGCGCCTGCTGCATCATGGACGGCAGGCCGATGCGGAGGGTAAGCAGCGACACCTCACGGTTCAGCCCAAGCCTCCGCCAACTCGGTGAGGCGATGTGCCGCACGCGGCGCATGTGCCAGGCCAGCGCCACAAGCGCCCCCGCCTGGGAAATGATCGTCGCGACGGCCGTCCCGTTGAGGCCCATCCTGGGAAATCCGAGCCATCCAAACATCAGCAGCGGGTCGAGAACCGCGGTGACCACGAGCGAGCCCGCCTGGAAGTACAGCGGCGTCTTGGAGTCTCCCGCGCCGCGCATGACCGATGCGAGGTAGAACATGCCGAACATGAGCGGTGTGGTCCAGAGGAACACGTGCAGGTAGGAAACCGCCACGGGAAGGACTTCGGCCGGGGTGTTCATAAGCCGCAGCAGGCCTTCGGTGGCCAACTCGCCCAGCACGAAGCACAGCAACCCCGTAATGACCGTGAGCACCATTGAATTCTGCACGACCATCCTGAGACGGGGCCAGTCCTTGGCGCCGTAGGACTGCGACACCAGCACGTTGGACGCGAGACTGAGCCCCTGCCCAAAGGCGTTCAGCACGAAGAACACGGGGAAGCCCACGGTCAGCGCCGCCATGGCGGTGGCACCGAGCCAATTGCCGACCCACATCATGTTGATCAGGCTGTAGGTGACATGGACCAAACTGCCCAGCAGCATGGGGAGCGCAAAGAAGATGAGGTTCTTCGCGATGCTGCCGGTGGTCAGGTCTTTGCCATGTGAACCCGCGGCTTTGGCGGGTATAGAACTCCCTGGAGGTTTTCCGGGTGAGACATGATTCAACCACACTGGGTTGGCGCAGTACAAGTTGGCCTTGACGAACTGGGTGCAGAGCGGGGCCTCCCGCCCTTGACATATTCGTTTGCGTTTGCGGCCGACCATGGCTATTGTGTTGGTGTTGAAACCGCGTGTGACAACGCGTTAGTCCTATCGGGGCCGGTGCGGTTTCCGGTCTTGCGAATCGGGTTCGGGGTTGTGGAACGCTTCCATTGGGAGCATCTGAAGGAAGGACTGGCATGACAATGAATGGAATGACAAGGCGGTCGTTTCTGGGTGCCGGCGCTGCCCTCATGGGTGTCGCCGCTTCCGGTTGCGCGATGGGACGTACTGAAATTGTTCCCGCCCGAGCGGAGGATCTGCCCTTTGTCGCGCGGCTGCGCGTGCGGAAACCCAGGGCAATACGAATGCTCCAGATGACCGACGTCCATCTCTTCTCCGATGAGCCGCCGTATTGGGACCTGACCAGCAAGAAGACTGTCGCGGACATGCATGCGCTGGTTGCGGCGACAAAACCCGATTTTGTGGTAATTACCGGAGACCTTTGGCGCGACAACCCCTCCGAAAAGCTGGACGAGTTCGCGCAATACGCCATTGAACAGTGCGGAGAACTGGGTGTGCCATGGGCGTTTACCTGGGGCAATCATGACCAGGTGGGCAATCGTGCCGCAGTGGAGGCCAAACTTACCGGTGCGCCGCATGCCCTCTATCGGGGTGCGGAGTCTG
>CALDSM010000386.1 GCA_937923585.1 uncultured bacterium | reverse complement strand
GCCCTTCGGGCCACCCCCTTCCAAGGGGGACGAAGAGTCGTGGACTTGTGGCAGGCGGGACGCCTGCGGTACGGGGGACGGAGCAGACATCCCCCGGCCCTTCGGGCCACCCCCTTCCAAGGGGGACGAAGAGTCGTGGACTTGTGGCAGGGGGGACCACGAGGTGCAGAAGACGGCGACCATCTCGGTGGCGGCATCCACCCGCACACTGTACGCAGAGTCCATCTTGGCCGCCGGGTCGCTCTTGTAGGTCCACACGCGCCCGTCCGCGGAGACCTCCGGGTTGCTGAGCACCTTGTCCACCGTCCACCCGAACCAGCCAAACGACGTCGGATAGGTCCGCACCTCCACCGCCTCCTGCGGCGGAACTGGCATCCCGGCCGGCCAGTGCAGTTCCACCTGCGGCACCGTCACACCGCCCGTCCACAGCAGCCCCGCCTGCAATTGCCCCTTCGGTTGCGGCGGCAGCGGCTGCAGCAAGTCCGGCATATCGTAATAGAGGCTTTTCAATTCCGCCTGCGGCAGCGCCGCATGGGCCGTCCGGTACACCTTGTCCTGCCGTTCCAGCCGGTGGGGAATGAAACACGCCTCCGGCTGCGGCTGCACCGCACGGTCCGCCCGCCAGGCATAGGCCCAGGGGGTAATGTCCACCGCCTGCCCGACCAGCCGGTCCAATCCGTCCGTTGCAACAGGCGCCGTCACGCGACTTATGTGCGCGCGGCCCGCACACCCCAGGTTCCCCGTCACGCAAAACGCAGCCAGACAGCCGAACAGCAAGAGCTTCTTCACGGCAGGACCTCCTCGAATACCGCTAATGCTCCCACTTCGCCTACTGCGTGATCAACTGCCAACCATCAACTGGGTAATCCATGGACGGATCTTCCGCATCCCAATCGCGCACAGCAGCATGGCAAGGAACGCAGCGCCGGCGAAGCCCCCCAACGGTACCGCCACCACGCTGCGCGGGTCCAGCGGATTGGAGCCGTAGAGAATCTCGTGATAGTCGGACACGCCGTCCTGGTCCGAGTCGGCTTGAAGCGGGTCTGTCTTGTACCCGCGCACCCCGTCAATCTCGTCGCGGTCCGTGAGTCCGTCCCGGTCCGTGTCCGCGACAGCCGGGTCCGTGTGAAAGGTGTGTGCCTCATCGCCGTCCGTCAGCCCGTCGCCGTCCGCATCGCCCTGCGAAATGGCCGATCCGAACCGGTCCAGCACGCCCAGGTAAGTGCCGTCGAAATCAAACGCATGCATCGCCGCGGTCCAGGCGTCCTCCGTCACCTCGACGCGCACATACTCGTTGACCAGTCCGCCCCGGCGTCCGGGAAGGTCGCGGTAACCGCCGACCGTCAGCTGCGGCCAGTCAACGGTAAGGGCGTTGCCCAGTCCGAGCCGGCTCCCGCCGCCGCTGACGCAGTAGTGAATGCCCCGCTGGTATCCGCGCTCGTATTCGTGGATGTGCCCGCTGAAACAGGCGTCCACGCCGTACTGTTCCATCAGCGGCACCAGCACGGTGCGCAGGGACGCCTCGCCGTCGCGCCAGAGTTCGGCGTAGGGCGGCACGTGGATAAACAGGAACGTGAACTTCGCCGCGCGGTTCGCCTCCGATTGCAGGTCCGAGACCAGCCACGTGAGAACGTCGTTCTCCATGGTGTCGTTGTCAATGCAGATGAAGTGGCACCCGGCGTGGTCGACGGAGTAGCTTCCCCAGCCGGAAGTGAAGCCCGCCCGCTCCCGGCTCGGCATGTCGGCAAACTTGCGGATGACGGCGCTCTTGGTGCGGTCGTGGTTGCCCCACGCCACAAACCACGGCACGGTTGGCCCCAGGTGCCGGGCCACCCGGTCAAGATAGTACAGGTGTGTCGGGGTGTACTCGTCCCCGTCCTCGGCCATGTCGCCCGCGGCCACCGCGAAAGCCGACCCGCCCTGCGCCATGTGCCTCATCATGCTGTTCGTGGGCTCATACGGGTCCGGCGGATAATGGTTGTTGTTGGTGGCCTGGCTGTCGCCCCACACATCGAAGACAAACGGGACCGCCGTCCCGGGGGCCGTGGTAAACGTCGAATCCGCCGAAAAGTCCACGCCGTCCAGCGAGGCCCGGTAGTGATAGGTCGTCGCCGGATTCAGCCCGGTCAGCACGCACTTGTACACGTGGGCGGAAAAACCGGAAGACACAGATGCGGCCGCCGCGCTTTGACCGTAACCGGTGTCAACCCCGTATTCCACCGTCCCCGCGCGCACGGTGCCCAATTCCCACATGACCGTAATGCCGGTGGGTTTGAGATTCTGCAGGTAGGGCTCCGCCAGGAAAGGGGCGGCCCCGGGGGCGCTGCCGCACCCCAGAACGGCCACTGCAAGCATTGCCAGTGTGCTGCGCACGAAACGCCTCCGATGCGTCGCCAAGTTGATGCCGCCGGGGATGATACCATTTCTGTGAACAATGCGCCTGCGGGAAAACCCGCAAGGATCACATTGTCAACAATGGGGTATGCATGACAGGGAGACCGGGAGGGGTGGCCCAGTGTCGGCATTCCACCGATTGCGGATTGAATCA
>CALDSM010000385.1 GCA_937923585.1 uncultured bacterium | reverse complement strand
CGGCGGCGCGCGGGGGTGGGAGAGCATCAGCACCTACTTCGTGCGCGGCAAGTATGGCGAGGCCGGGGAACCCTCGGCGCGCGCGCAGCTTGGGGGCGGCGTCCCGGATGAAGAGGCCGCCGCATGGCATATTCCGCCGGGCACGGGGCGGCGCTATGCCAAGGTCTGCGGGGACTACAATCCCATACACCTCTTTCCGATCACGGCCAAACTCTTTGGCTTTAAGCGCGATGTCGTTCACGGCATGTGGGCGGCCGCGGTCTGTTTTGCACGGCTCAACGCATCCCCGGACACGGCGGTGCAATGCGACCTCCTCTTCAAAGGCCCCACCTTCACGCACTCCGACGTTCGCCTGTTAAGGGCGAAGGGCGGCGATGGCGTCCGGTTCGATCTCTACTGCGGGAAGAATCCCAAGCCGACAATCGCTGGCTGGTGGCGTGTGGCCGACACGGCGGCCCTGGTGGTGTAGGCCGCCGCGAACCGCCGAAGCAGGTCATGCGGGGCCGACGGCTTCCATGGCCGCATTGGCCCATGCGTCGAGGCGTTCCGGCTGGTAGAGGACGGTGCTGATGTCCTTGAGAACGCGACCGCGAGGGCCGAATGCAGCCAGGCGCTGCGATGAACCCCCGGGGTATGGCCGGAACGCGCGAGGAGAAATGATGATGCTGGGCTCAACCGTCCGTGTATGGCGAGTGTTCTCTGCCGCGTTTGTGGTGTCGCCGGGCTGCAAACCCAAACAGGCCCGCGGCGCCCTGCGCGCTTTCATGGCCGCGTCGGCGGCGCTTGCACTGGCACTCCCGTCCACTGCGGCGGCGGTGACCGCCTGGCCGGGCGAAATGTGGGGCGCCTCCACCAACCTGACATCGCTGGCCCCGGCCGACTGGGCGGGCAATCTGAGCGGGGCGTACTGGAACCCGGAAACGCGACGGCTCTGGGTTTGCACCAACGGTCCCGCCAAGTTCTGGTCGCTGCGCGGGGACGGTGCGGGCGGCTTTGTCGTCGAGCAGGCGTACACGGGCACGGGGGACCTGGAGGGAATCACCCAGGTCAGCACCGCGCCGGACCGCGTGTTTGTGGTGGATGAACAGGCGCGGACGATACGCGCCTACCGGGTTTCCGACGGCGCCGCCGTCACGTCGTGGTTGCTGGACACCATCCCCGCCTGGGGCAACTCGGGGCCGGAGGGGATCGCGTTTGTTCCCGACGCATGGCTTGCCCGGAACAACTTCGTGGACGGCGGCGGCAACCCCTATCCGCAGAGCGTTCACGGGGCGAACGGCTTCGGCGGCATCTTGTTTGTCGCCGTGCAGACCAGCGGTTGGGTCTATGCCTTCGACCTGAGAACGGACGGAACGCACACCTTCGTCGGGCGGTACCTGAGCTCCCGCGCCGAGAGTTGTGAAATGACCTTTGACGCCTCCATCGGAAAGATGTACATCCTGCACAACACCGACGGCAATCTGTTGGAAATCACGGACCTGACCTCGTCGGTTTCCGGAGCCGACCGGCGTTTCAACACGCGGACCGAGGTGCAGGTTCCCAGCGGCTCGAATATCGAGGGGTTTGCATTGACGCCCGCCCTGACCGCGGAGAACGCCGCCGGGGACCATTGGTGTTTTTTTACCGACGACAGCAACGCGGACGGTGCACTGCGGTGGTTCACGCAACTCTCCCCGCACCTGGAGAAACGCGACGGTGAGGGGCAGACGGCGGAGACCGGTTCGCCGGTGGCCGTTGCGCCTTCGGTGGCGGCGAGCGACCCCTTTGCCACCCCCCTGCCGGACTTCCCCGTGACGTTTGCCGCAGAGTCGGGAGGCGGTTTCGCGGTGGACGGCGAAGCGGTCACCGATTCGGACGGTGTGGCGCGGGTCGGCGCGTGGGTGCTTGGCGCACAGCCGGGCCTGAACACGCTCACCGCATCGGGCGCGGGCCTGGGCGGCAGTCCGCAGACCTTTACTGCCACGGGTGCGGACCGGACGGCGCCGACGGGGACGGTCGTGATCAACAGCAACCGCAGCGCCACGAACAGCCCCGATGTCATGCTCACACTGGCGTGGTCGGACGGCGCGGGTTCGGGCGTGGCGCGGATGCGGTTCAGCGATGACGGGGCGCATTGGACGGTTTGGGAGGCGCCCGCGGCCACCCGGGCATACACGCTGCCGGCCGGCGACGGCCACAAGACGGTCCGGGTCCAGTACCTCGATCGGGCCAACAACCGCTCGTCCGTGTTCAGTGATTTCATCCGTCTGGACACGACGCCGCCCACGGGCGGCATAGTCATCAACGCCGGCGCACTGACCACGACCAGCCAGAACGTCACGCTGGGCATGACCTGGTCGGACGGGGCGGGTGTGGGGGTGACGCGCATGCGGTTCAGCGACAACGGCTGGACATGGACCCCCTGGATGCCGCCCGCGGCCAAACAAGCCCACACGCTGCCCGCCGGAGCGGGTTATCACACGGTGCGTGTGCAGTACCTCGACGGCGCAAACAACTACTCGGCGGTGTTCCACGATTACATCAAGCTGACCCCATAGGAGTTTGGGGGAACGGCAAACCCAGTAATCGCTGTGACGGCGGCATTCGGCTTCATTCGCCTCCGGTGACTTCCATGGCCACTTTGGCCCATGCATCGAGGCGTTCCGGCTGGTAACGGACGGTGCTGATGTCCTTGAGGATGAGTTCCAGCGGGCAGCCGTGCTTTTCGCAGGCGTGGACGGTGGCTGTCAGGTGCTGGCGCACTTCCTCGGGGTCGAAGGTGCTGTAGGCCAGTTGGGCGGGGTTGGGTTTGCGCGAGTAGACGTAGTCGCCGGCGATCTCCGCCGCGCCGCGTGCTTCGTCCACCCAGGGGCTCATGGACACCTTGCGCACGTTGGGGATCATGCGGACCTCGTTCATTTTGCCGTCGAGCGGGTCGCAGCAACCGTAATAGACCAGGCCGAAGCGCGTGCAGATGCGGCTGGCATAGTCCACCTCAAACTCCCTGAACATCTGCGGCGACACGGTGGAGAACATCTGCGCGAGGCCGAACATCCACAGGTCTTTCGTGCGGGGTTGGGCGGGGTCATAGCCCGGTGCGGGCAGTTCGTCGGTGTATGCGCCGGTGCAGTGGATGAGGCTCTGCTTGCCGCACAGCAGCCCCTGCTGCTCCAACTGGTCGAGCATGGACAGATAGCCGTCGGTCATGCGGCCGACGAGGTGGTGCATGAATTCGGGCCGCTCGATGAGCGCGTAGAGCGCCTCTTGGACGCCCATCCAGGAACTGATGGGGTCCCACAGCGAGAGATAGGGGTCCACGCCCCAGGGGCGCACTTCCAGCAGCCCATCGAAGAGTTCATGGGCGTCCTCGATGCGCCGCATCGTGGTGTCGAAGTCGTGGCTGATGCGGGGCGTCTGCACCTTTTCCAGGTCGTCGTCCGTCTGAAACTGGTTGTGGAACTTGTGGCCCAGGATGCCGCCGACCGAATCGGTCGCCACGGTTTCCTCGCGCACCTTTACGCCGAACCCGGTGTTGTGAATGGCCATCGGTACGCGCATGAAGGGCTCCACCACCATGTCCACGCGGAAATGGTTCCACTGGTACAGCGTGCGCCGCAGGTATTCCTCGTAGGCGCGGCATTCGGGGTCCGCGCAGCGCAGGGCAAGTTCATCGCAGTCTTCGAACTCGTTCCAGCAGACCTGGTCCATCATGACCATGGGACGCGGCGGGCGGCGGGCATTCATGCTGCGCCACAGCGCCCGTTTCTCCTCCTGCACCGGCAGCGCGGCGATTTCGGCCGTGCGGGCCGCGAGCGCACGCAGGATGGTCACGTCTTCTTTGTTGAGCATGTTTCGTCCTTTTCATGCGGGACAGCCGTCCCCGGCTGTCGGCGTGTTACAGCATTCCGGAACGTCAGGCGAGGGCGCCTGCCCCACATTTCCTTATGATGACTACGAACAGTTCATAGTATAATCGTGTCCAGAGGACGGCCATCAACCGGGAAAGAGGAGTATCGGTCATGACAACGCGGTACGAGTACAAGTTTGTGAGCCTGAAAGTGAGCATGGGGCTCTTTGGGCGGTTTTCGAAGGAGTACCAGCGGGTCATCGAGCAGCATGCACTCGAAGGCTGGCGCTTTGTGCAGGCCTATGCACCGTCCGCGGCGGGATGGGCCAGCACCTGCGACCTCATTTTCGAGCGCGAGCGGGGATAGGCCACGGCGGTTAAGCCGCAGCGATGAACATGGTCCCCGAAATTCCTGTGTTTCGCGCGGACTGCGGGGCAGGTTTAGCAAACCTGGGATCAAGCGTGGTCCTTGGGATGAAGGACCAGACGGCAGAGGGGAAGTCAGCACGTAATGCCGAAACAAGAACCGCCGACCACGGAAGATTTGAGGTCTCCCACCACGCAAACTATTTACCACATTTTTCCGTTTGTACAACTTCATGCCCTGTGTTATACTATTGGACATGAGGATGCCGAAAAAGACAGACACTGTTCAGTTCACGCCCAAGGGCCAAATCGTGATCCCTTCCTGGCTGCGGAAGGAGTTCCAGATTGAGGCGGGGAGCCGGGCAATCGTGCAGCTTACGCCTGAGGGCATCTTGCTGAAACCCGTCACGCGCCATACCATTGCCAGACTTCACGGTATTCTCGGGCGCACGGTCGGCGACCAGCCGCTGGCGGAGGAATGGGCCGAGCACAAGCGCGGGGAAGCGGAACTGGAGGAGCACAGGCGTGGCGGTCACGGTTCTTGACAGTTATGCGCTGCTGGCTTTCCTTCGCGGCGAGGACGGCGATGGCGAAATCCGTCACCTGCTCGAACGGGCGGGCGAACGCGACCAGCCGCTGCACATGACAGAGGTCAATTACGCGGAAGTCAAGTACATCATCGTGCGGAAAGCGGGGCGCCAAAAGTGGGCGTCGGTCGCCGCCGATTTGCCCGCGCTGCCGCTGGAATTCCACCCGATTACCCGCAATTTGGCCGACATTGCGGCCGATTTCAAGGTTCGGCACAAAATGAGCCTTGCCGACGCATTTGCCGCCGCGCTGGCGAAGGAGAAGAAGGCTGAACTCGTTACCGGCGATCCCGAGTTCAAGGCGCTTGAAGGCGAAATCAAGATAAGATGGATTGGTCCCGGGCGCTAAGGGGGAAGAGCACAACGGCTGTCGGGGTGGCAAACTCCTTGAATGTCTCGTATTCAAAGTAGATTGTTGACACCGGGGACGGAAACTGGCATTATGCTAGTGCGGTTATTTGTATTGTGTGGAGAACCATGCCCAAATAGGGTCTTGACATACCGGCTGACCCGGGTTGGGATGAAGGAGCTTACCTGATGCGCCGTCATGGCTATATTGTCGTGTTTGCATTTGCAGCGGCTGCGGTGTCATTGCTGTCGGGCTGTTTTCCGGAGGATGTGGGGCGCACCCTGATCCGCTCGACGACAACACTCGACTTTGGCGCCGCGAAGACGCAAATGACGCTTTCGGTGGCCCGCAATGTCACGGTGACGGCGGGTGACCCGCTGGTGGTGACGGCGAGCGCGGACTGGGTGGTTCCGGAGGAGTGTCTGAGTGCGGGGGCCAACTGCATGGTGAACAGCGCGTATCTTCCGGTACGCGTGCCGGTGAGCATCCGGCGTGATCTGCTGACGCTGGGCACCAACCGGGCCAAACTGTACCTGAACGCGGGCCCGTCGTCGCAGGTGGAGGTCGAGGTCATCGCGGACGACCAGATTCAGGCGGACTTTACCGCCGACCTGCGCTCGGCGGGGCTGGGGCGTCCGGTGATGTTTCGCGACCTGAGCGTGGCCACGGCCGATCTCGGCGCGGTCACCTCGTGGGAGTGGAATTTTGGCGACGGTAGCACGAGCGCGGAACAGAACCCGACGCATCTGTATCTGGCTCCCGGCACCTATGACGTGTCGCTGACCATCAAGGCGGGCGGCAAACAGGAAACGCTCAAACGGGCCGGGTATGTGAAGATCGAGAACCCGGAGGTGGCGGTTGATTTCAGCGCGTCGTCCACCAACATTTCGGCCGGCACTGTGGTGACCTTCACGGACCTGTCCTCGTCCTCCGCAACGCCGCTGACGGGGTGGAAATGGGAGTTTGGCGACGGGGTCTCCAGCAATGAAC
>CALDSM010000384.1 GCA_937923585.1 uncultured bacterium | reverse complement strand
AGCTTACTTTGTCTCGGAGTAAGCTTACTTTGTCTCGGAGTAAGCTTACTTTGTCTCGGAGTAAGCTTACTTTGTCTCGGAGTAAGCTTACTTTGTCTCGGAGTAAGCTTACTTTGTCCCGGAGCAGGCTTACTTTGTCCCGGAGCAGGCTTACTTTGTCCGGGAGTAAGCTTACTTTGTCCCGGAGCAGGCTTACTTTGCCCCGGAGTAAGCTTACTTTGCCCCGGAGTAAGCTTACTTTGCCCAGGGGGATGACTGCTTTGCGAAGGGGTGGACCACCTGAAAGAAGTTTGCGGCTTTCGTAGAAACTATTTAAGTCGTGTAAAGGCATTGGGTTAGTGTTCAGGCTTGGTTTGGGGGATGAAATACGGCGCGGCGGATGTTTGGCATGACTCTTTCCGGGTAGAATGGGTCCGGCAGTGTTCAGAGATGCCTGTTTCATCAACACCGGAGAGGAACGCCATGAAAAACTTGTGGGTGCTGGGTGTGCTGCTGTGCGCCGCTTGGGCCGGGGCTGATGGACGGGATGCGGTTCTGGGTGCGGCGACCGGGTATTGGAAGATTGGTGAACTGGGCCTTAAGCCCAAGCCTGCGGTCGAGGCCGAGGGCCGCATGACGGTGGGACTGACCGCTGAGGGTGCAGGTGCAGTGGCAGGCGCCAATATCATGCGGCTCGAGGACGCCTATTTGAATGTGGGCAAGGACCTGTCCGTCAAGGGCAGCGCCATCACCGTCTACCTGCGTGTGCGCGACCCGAAGGGAACCTGGGGCACGGCCCTCTTTGCCAAGCGCGGCGGGCACGAGATGGTGCATTTCAACCTGTTCAGCGTGGACCTGCCGGGCACGCCGGGACAGGACATCGGCTTTGAGCTGCACACGGAAACGGGGTTTGTCGGGACCAGTTTCCCTGTGTCCGCGATAGACACCACCGCCTGGCATGACTTGGTCGGCCTCTATGACGGCAAACGGGTGCAATTGCTGTGCGACGGCAAGGTGATGGCGCAGCAGCCCTGGCGCGGCGGGGATATCACCCAGAACAACGAGCCGGTACTCATCGGCGCCGAGACGGACCACGGCAAAACGGTGCGCCTCTTCACGGGCGAAATGGAGGAGGCGGCGCTGTGGCCGCGGGCGCTGTCCGACGCCGAACTGGCGCAGGTAATGCGCAAGGACGCGATTGTGCCCGGACCGGATATTGTGGAACGTTACCCCTCCCCCGTCCACTACCGTCCGGCGGCGGGCCGTCTCGCCGACACCATCCCCTTCTTCTGGAAGGGTGAGTACCACATCTTCTATCTGCGCGCGCTGGACAAAGTGCCCTGGGAGCACATCGTGTCTAAGGACCTGGTGCACTGGCAGGAACTGCCGACGGCGTTGCGCTCGGACGGGGCAAAAGACGGCCCGGACGGGTTGCACATGTTCACCGGCTCCGTGTCGGAGCATGAAGGCGCCTTCCACATCTGGTACACGGGCTGGAACCCGGAGAACAAGGCGGGACGCGAAAAGATCATGCACGCCACCAGCCCGGACCTGGTCCAGTGGACCAAGCATCCGGAGAACGGCTTCTTCGCCGACGGTGTGCATTACGACAACAGCGACTTCCGCGACCCCTTCGTGTTCTGGAACGCGGCGGAGCAGCAGTTCTGGATGGTGGTCTGCGCCCGCGATGCCAAGACCAAGCATCCCGTGCAGGGTGTGCTGAAGTCAGACGACATCGTCCATTGGACCCAGGCCGAACCGTTGATCCTGGACCCGCCGCTGGGCGAGGGCACGCCGGAATGTCCGGACGTATTTAAGGTGGGCGACACCTGGCATCTCATCCACTCCCCCAGCGCGGGCACGACCGACATGCGTTATGCGGCGGAGGTGGGCGGACCTTACCGGGTGCCCGAGACCGGCGCCATTGACACGCCGATCCTTTACGCGGCCAAGCGCATGTTCGACGGCAAGCGACACATCATCACCGGTTGGATTCGTGATTTGGGCGGCGAACGGGACGGCGGAGACATGCAGTGGGGCGGCGACCAGAGCATCCCGCGCGAAGTCCATGCGGGGCCGAACGGGATGCTCTACTTCAAGCCGGTGCCCGAGGCGGTGGCGGTGTTCGACAAAGTTCTGAGCACGCAACACAGTTCAGTCACCAACGGTGACAACGTGCTGAAATCAGCCACTCCGGACAATTACCTTCTGGATTGCAGCGTGAAGATGGATGCCAACATGGTCCTCGACCTGCACCTGCGCCAAGGCGACAAACCTGAACAGGGTTACCACCTGATACTCAGGCCGGACAAGCACGAGGCGGAAATTGTCGGCGCCAAGTTCAACTACGCGCGCCCCGTGACCATTGACACTGCCCAACCGGTCAGAATTCAGGCATTCGTGCTGGGCTCCATCATTGAGTGCTTTATCAACGATGCCTATGCCTTCAGTTGCCGGGCCTATGATTGGCGGAAGGGAGGGCTGATCCTGTCCGTACCCGGCGGAGATTCCACGGTTGAGCGGTGCTTGGTGAAGGTGCCGTCGAACCAGCCTTGACCTTTTCTGAGAATCACAACCGGCGGGCCAAGAAGTCTTACAATCCTCCGATTATTTTCCCGGTGGCAGAATCAACGAACAGCGCACCTTTGTTCAGACCGAACGACACGCCCCAACACAAACGGGGTTTCGGACACTCCAAGCTACTGTCAGTTTTGGCAGGCGGAGTGTCCGAGCCCAAACGGTCATTCGGATAGACAATCCACTCGCGCACGTAGTTCGCCGACGTTCCCGCAAGTTTGGGGCATTGCTTCCAGAAGAATTCCTCGGCCGTTCTGACCGCGTCGCTGGCGGAAACGCGCTCATCGAGATTCTCGGGATGGTACTTAGTCATGCGGTTGAACAGGCAGTCGATTTCGCCGTTATATGCACGCACATTCACTTTCACACTGTTGAACAGGTAGGGAAATCCACCGTACTCCTGTTGCCGCCCGAATTCCCAGCGGGAGTAAGCATCCAGTTCGTTGTCATTGCCGTCAGGATTGAAATATTGCCCATCGGATTCGGAGAAGACCATCTCTATGCCCGTCTTGGCCAGTATCGCGTTTGCCCGTTTTGTCGCCTCGGCCAGAGTTATTCCGTCCTTCAGGGTCAACCCCTCCGGTATCTTCAACTCATCCATCAACCAATACTCTCGAAGTATCCCCGCGTCGTCGAACTTAAGCGCCTGGTGTTTCGTGGTGGCGACCTGGATAAAGCACTGATTGGGAACGTGCATGCGCTCAACGCTGGTGATATCTTTGTCACAATCGATGTCGAGCGCAAGGCAGATACGTTTCGCCTCGGGGCCAAGTTCTATCCTCTCCCCACCGGCAAGCCCCTCTTTGCCCTCTGCTGTTGCCGGTGCGGAGACCTTCGGCTTTCCGGCTTCTCCGTCAGGATGCGTTCCTAGCCCTGCTGCGTCTTCTTCGCGGGGCGCGTTACCCGGCAGGGCACCCCCATGCTCCACTCCGTGAGCGGGGTGATGCTCCGAATATGCCCAAACACCCAGGGCGATCAAGACGATGGCCGTGCAGGCAATTCTTCGGTGGCCGACTAACATCTTCATCGTGTGTTATGACTCACATCTGCTTCACCGACGAGGAAGGCACGCATTTGCATCCCCTTCTGGTGCGATCTTCCGTGAACAGGCTGTTCAAGGGTCGTTGGAAGAATCCTTGACAATAATGCCATGTTGCAGAAAAAAAAGCGAACACTTCGTGCGGGGACTTTGGCCGGTCGTTCTGCCAAGCGCATCAAGCACGCTTCAAGAAATCGACAAGTGGGTAGGCATGCGACTGCGCTCAATACTGCGCAGAGGGGTGACTGTTGGATTAGCCCCTGCCGCCGCGGTGATGCAGGGCAATGTCCTTGAACTGCCTGGACAACTCGTTCTTGCGGACTTTGCCGATGGCGGTCTTGGGGAGTTCGTCCGCAAAACGGACAAACTTGGGCCGCTTGTACTGGGCCAAGTGCTCGCCGCAGAAGGCGATGACCTGCTTCTCGGTCAGGGAACAACCCTCTTTGAGTTTGACGACGGCCAGCACCTCCTGGCCCCAGGTGGGTTCCTCAACGCCGACCACGCTCACCTCTTCCACCTCGGGCATGCGCATGATGACCTGCTCGATCTGGACGGGATAAATGTTGAGCCCGCCCCGGATGATCATGTCCTTGACGCGGTCCACGATGTGCAGCCGGGCCTTGTCGTCGAAACAGCCCAGGTCGCCGGTCTTCAGCCAGCCGCCCTGAAGCACTTCCGCAGTGGCCTCGGGGTTCTTGTAGTAGCCCTTCATGACCGTCGGTCCGGAGACCAGAATCTCGCCCACCTCGCCCACAGGCACGTCTTTGCCTTCCGGGTCCACGATACGAATGTTCACGTAGGGCAGCGCCGGCCCAACCGAGTCCCACTGGATGGGATCCAAGGCGTTCGCCACGGCACTGGCGCAGGTGGCCTCGCTCAGACCGTAACCCATGACCAGGGGTTTGCGCAGCACTTTCTGGGTGGCCAGGTAGATTTCCTCGGGCATGGGCGCCGCGCCGGAGACGAAGAAGCGCATGGAACTGATGTCGTGCCCCTCGGCATTGTGCATGCGGCAAAGCAACCCGTAAACTGTCGGCACCGCGCTCATGATGGTCGGACGGTACTTCTCGATGAGGGGCAGTATTCCGAACGGGTTGAACCGCCCGCCGACCAGCACAAAGTCGCAGCCGACCATCATCGGGGTCAGCACCGACACCACCTGGGCGTTGACGTGGAAGAGCGGCAGCACGCACAGGAACCGGTCCGCCGCCGTAAGGGTGGTTGAATGGCTGACGGCCCGGGCGTTCCAAACGTAGTTCCCGTGGGTCAGAATCACGCCCTTGGGGGTGCCGGTGGTTCCCGACGTGTAGATGAGCGCCGCGTCGTCGCCCTCGGCGGCGCCCAGTTCGGGAACCGCCACCGGTTCCAGCAGTGCGTCAAAAGATTCCGCCCCGCCGTCCGCCGGACCACCCATGACAAAGTATTGCCGCACCTTGGGCAGGACTTCCCGCAGTTTCGGCAGATAGGGGGCCAGTTCGGCCACCAGAATCACCGTCTCCGCATCGGAATCGTTGATGATGTAGACCAGTTCCTCCACCGCCAAGGTGGGGTTCACCGGAACAATCACCGCCCCGATCCGGCCGAACCCAAAGAAGCAGTAGAGAAATTCGGGGCAGTTGCCGGAGAGAATAACTACCTTGTCCCCCGCGCCCACCCCGCGCGCCTTGAGATTCCCCGCAACCCTTCCGGAAAACGCGTCACACTCCCCATAGGTGAAGTTTTGGTCGTTGAAGAGGAAGGCGGTGCGGTCACCGAAACAGCGGGCCTGAGTCTCCAGCAATTCTGATATGGTCATGTGCTCTCCAGTGTTTCAGGCATCTGCCGCGTCGCGGAAACGCGTCACCTTCCCGTGAAGGCCGCGACAGTCTGCCTGGATGCATGTGCCTGCCGGGATAAACCCGTAACATCCCGCGCAGGCAGCGTCTGAATCGTCTCACAATGACGAATATCAAAAAAGCCAACGGGCATAGGATACCTGAAAGGCGGACCGAAGTCGAATGTTTACCCCCTGCCAACAAATTCCCGGCGGGGTAGGCGCGGATTTGAGCCTTTGCGCAACTGGGTCAAAGGGCGATACGGACCAAGGTGGCGGAAGGAACGCGCACCGATGCTCCCCGACAAGGCAAGGCCTTTCAGTGCGGTTGTTGACACATAAGTCGTTTGATTACATTACCTTAAAGCAAGCAACCATCCCCAGACAGAATCACGGCTTCCAGTGCAATGGCAGAGGGTTTTTCACCGGGAAACCAGGTGCGACGGGCGCCCACAGAACTGTTAATACTGCGCCTG
>CALDSM010000383.1 GCA_937923585.1 uncultured bacterium | reverse complement strand
GCTCGCAGGCTGCATAACCCTCGCCGCCTCATTGATGTTCCTCATTTCCGCTTTCGCGCAGGGGCCCGGTGACGGTTTCGGTCCTCCGCCGGGCGGCCCCGGCATGATGCCACCGCCGGGCGGGCCGGGACAGGGTCCGGGACCTTTCGGTCCCAGACCCGACCAGCTTGACGCCAACGGAGACGGTGAAATCACCAATGCAGAGTATTCCGCCGCATGGAAAGCGGTCATCGCGGAACAGTTCATGAGGCTGGATGCCGACAACAACGCCCGCCTGAGCACGGAAGAACTCGCAAAGGCGCACGGCCCCGAGCGCGGTCCCCGCGGCGGCGCGCAAGGCACCGGCGACACCGCGGGCGCGCCCCCGCCACCGCCACCGGACGGCCAGAAGGACGGAAGACGACCGCCCATGCGCCCGCCCCGGCCAACGATGGACGAAATGGACCCCGACAAGGACGGCACGGTCACGTGCGATGAATATTCGCTCGCGTGGGTAAAGGCGACACAAAACCAGTTCAGCGAAATGGACGCAAACAAGGACGGCGTACTGAACAGGGAGGAAATGAAAAAGGCGCACGGCCCCGGACCGGGACATCGCGGCCCGGGAAGCGGCACCGCCCAGCCCTGACCCGCATCCTGCCGAACACAGGCGGCGTGCCGGGAATGGCCCCGGTGCGCCGCCCCGCGGTATCCACCCGCTGCCAATGCCGCGCGCAGTGCGCCCGATGGCATATAATCGAAACGCGCCGGGAAGCGGCCCGGACGCCGGAAAGAAGAAAGCCGCCATGCGCAGAAACCTCATCTATGCACTGCTCGCGATCATCTGGCTCATTTTTGCAGGCTGGCAGTTGCTCGAACACCGGCGGGTAAGCGGCCTCGCCCGAAAGAACCTGGCCACCCGTGCCCACGATCTATCCGCCGCGCTCAGCGTGGTCATCCGTTCCCAGGGCCGCACCGCGGTCATTCCCAAGCCGCGCCTGGAAGCGGCGCTCAGCGAACTCACCAGCTCGACCGAATTTCGCACCGTCATGCTGCTCAACGCCGCAGGCCAGGTGGTCGCCAAGGCAGGACGGCCCATGGTCGTGGACGCGGCCATGCTGCTGCGCACCCACGAATACTGGACGCAGGACACCGCCTCTTTCGCCAACCTCGTCGCGCTCGGTCCCGGCACGGAGAGCGACCCGAATTCTCCCGCCATTCTGCCGCTCGACATGTCCCGCGACGCCGGTGGACGCGGCGAGGCAAGAACCGCCAGGGATTTCCTGAACAGCCCCTTTCTTGCCCCCGTCATTGCGGAAACCGACCGCAAGACCCTGCTCGGAATGATGGGGGACAAGCCGTTGACCGCCGAACAGGTAAACACCATTCTGGGCCTGTTCCGCGAAGGCACCATCAAGGAGCACCGTGCCGAGACGCTGCGCCGCTCGCTGGTGGGCCGACCGCTGACCGACGAGATGCTCGGAGACCTGCTCATGATGGCGCTGGGTCCCCCGCCCGGCCCGCCGCCCGAACAGCCGCCCTGGATGAACAGGCCGGAATATGAGCGGCTGGTGCAGGAGCACGGCGTGCATTGGTTCCTGGTCACCGTCCCCACCGGCGCGCTCCGGGCCGAAATGACCGCCGACCTGCGGCTCAGAATACTGGTCCTCGTCATCGCGCTCTTCGCCTGCCTGCCGGTGGGCATGGCAGGACGGGCCTTGAAGCGTTCGGCCGAACTCGAAATCCAGTTGGTCCGCTCGCAGGAAACCGCACACCGTCTGGGTGAACTCAACGTCACCGCAGCCGGCTTGGTTCATGAAACCAAGAACCCGCTCAACCTCATCCGCGGCATGTCCCAGATGATCGGCCGCGGCCCGGGCATCTCCGAAGAGCTGCGCATCACCGCCGAAAAGATCACCGAGGAGGCCGACCGGGTGGCGGGCCGGCTCAATCAGTTCCTCGCCTACGCCCGGCCCGTGCAGCCCAATCCCGCCCGTGTCAATCTCAACGCGCTGGTCCGGTCCATGTTCGGCGTGCTTTCCGTGGACAGTGACGAAAAGGAAGTCCGTCTCGAAGTCTCCGGCCCCCAACTGTTCGTCTCCGCCGATGAAGACATGCTGCGCCAGACTTTGTTCAACCTGCTGCTCAACGCCGTGCAGGCCGTTCCCAACGGCGGCCGCGTCGAAGTGCGCCTCGCCGCGGAATCGGACAGGACCGCCCGCATGGAAGTCCGCGACAACGGCCCCGGCGTGCCGCACAAGGACCGCGAAGAGGTGTTCCGGCCCTACTTCACCACTTCGGAGCACGGCACCGGGCTGGGGCTCGCCGTCGTGCGCCAGATTGCCACGGCCCACCACTGGGAAGTAACCTGTGAATCGGGCGGCGGCGGAGCCGTGTTTGCCGTGCGCGGCCTCAGCATTGACCAGAGCGAAACGGAGAGGGAACCGTGAACACCGCGCCTGGAAAGAACATACTTGTCGCCGATGATGACCCCGGACAGCGCAGCCTGCTGGAGTCCTTCCTTTCCAGCCAGGGCTTCTCCGTAACCACCGCCGTATCCGGAAACGCCGCGCTCGAACGCCTTGCCTCAGCCCGTCCCGACATGCTCATCTCCGACGTGCGCATGCCCGGAATGACCGGGCTGGAACTGCTGGAGCGCGTGGTCGCCGGCTATCCCGGCCTGCCCATGCTGCTCGTCACCGCCTACGCCGACATCCGCGACGCAGTCGGCGCCATGCGCGGCGGTGCCGTGGACTATCTGGAGAAGCCCATTGACCTCGACGAACTGCTCGCCTCTGTGCGCCGGGCACTGGCCCTGGCCGGCGGCAGCCCCGCATGCGCCCCGGAAAGCATGCAGACTCCCGAGCATGTCGTCGCCCGAAGCGCGGCCATGCTCGAAGTGCTGCGCGAAGCCGCACTGGCCGCGCCCTCCGACACGCGGCTGCTCATCACCGGCGAGAGTGGCACCGGCAAGGAGGTCGTCGCCGATCTCCTTCACCGCTGGAGCGCCCGCGCGGCCGGTCCCTTTGTGAAGGTAAACTGTGCCGCTATCCCCGAGCAGTTGCTGGAAAGCGAACTCTTCGGCCACGAGAAGGGCGCATTCACCGGCGCGCTCGGCAGACGCGTCGGCCGCTTTGAAGAGGCCGACAGGGGCACGCTGCTGCTGGATGAAATCGGCGAAATGTCCCCCGCCCTGCAGGCCAAACTGCTGCGCGTCACCCAGGACGGCAGTTTCAACCGCGTCGGTTCCAACGCCGAAATCCAGGCCAACGTCCGCATCATCGCGGCCACCAACCGCGACCTCGAACAAGAGGTGGAGCAGGGCCGTTTTCGCGAGGACCTTTTCTATCGTCTCAACGTCATGGAAATCCATGTCCCGCCGCTGCGCGAACGGAAGGCCGACATTGCCCCGCTCGCCCGGCAGTTCGCCGCCGAATTCAGCAAGGGCAAGCCCCGCTTCTCCCCTGGCACCATCGCCTGCATGGAACTCTACGGCTGGCCCGGCAACGTCCGTGAATTGCGCAACGTCATTGAGCGCGCTGTGCTCCTGGCACGCGGCGACGTCATCCTCACCGAACACCTGCCCAAACGCATGCAGCAACTCCAGTCAGGCGTTGAAACGGTGCAAGCCGAACCCACCACAGGCACCTACATGGACGACGTTGAACGCGCCACCATCCTGCAAGTCCTGCGGGCTCACCAGTTCAACCGAAGCGAGACCGCCCGCGCCCTCGGCATCAGCCGCCGCACCCTCACCTACCGCCTCCAAGCCTATCGCCAACAGGGGTACCCGGTGGACCCGGAATAGAATAGCCTTCTCCATCCGTCCGTACTACTATGTCCCAAAATCACCGCAAGGCGCAGTGATTCTTCTGCCACGCTCCCCTTTCCCTCATCCTGTCCATCCATGTCAATGTTTCTGTTTCTTTGTGCTCTTTGTGCTCTTTGTGGTTAATCTCTCTTCTGTCCGTATTCCTTTTCCCTGCCGTCCCGTGTATTCCGTGGTTCAGATCGGAAGAGCACACGTCTGAACTCCAGTCACGATCAGATCTCGT
>CALDSM010000382.1 GCA_937923585.1 uncultured bacterium | reverse complement strand
CTGGACCAGTATGACGCCGTTCTTGTCGCCGTCGGGTCCACCAAACCGCGCACTTTTGAAGGGATGAACATCCCCGGTTCAGAGCTCAACGGCATTCACCCGGCCATGGACTTCCTCACGCAGCAGACCCGGCGCCTGCTCGGCAAGCCCATCGAAGGCCCAGAAATCACGGCGACGAACAAGCGCGTCGTCGTCATCGGCGGCGGAGACACCGGGTCCGACTGCGTCGGCACCGCCATCCGGCAGGGGTGCAAGTCGGTCACGAACATTGAACTCTTTCCCAGGCCGCCCGCGAACCGCGCCGCGGACAATCCCTGGCCGCAGTGGGACTTTATCCTGCGCACCTCGTCCAGCCACCGGGAAGCCGGCGGCGGCGACTGCCGGGAGTGGAGCATCAACACCAGGGAATTCGTGGACGACGGCAAAGGCAACGTGCGCGCGCTGCGCGCCGTGCGCGTGGACTGGAGCGGCGACGCTTCCGGGCGCCGCGTCATGAGCGAGGTGCCGGACAGCGAAATGCGCATCGAGTGCGATCTCGTGCTGCTCGCCATGGGTTTTACCCAGCCCGAGACAGACACCTTCGTGTCTGACATGGAACTGGAACTGTCCAAGAACCGGTTCGGCCTGGGGATTAAGGCCGGCCTCAACTATGCCACCAGCAGGCCCAACGTCTTTGTTGCCGGCGATGCGCGGCGCGGCCAGTCGCTGGTGGTTTGGGCCATTCACGAAGGCCGCGAGGCCGCCCGCGCCGTGGACCTGCACCTCATGGGCTATTCGGACCTGCCCACGATCAATTCCTTCGGTTACGACACGCTCAGGCCCGTCGAGGGCTGAAACGCCCATGGCGTCGAAAACTGTTGACTTCCCGCCCGCTGGCGGGCAAAATGCGGCCCATGCTGAACACACATGAACACTATATGCGGCTGGCGATGCGCGAGGCGGAACGGGCGATGGAGGCCGGCGAGGTTCCGGTCGGATGCGTTATCGTCCACGAGGAGCGGGTCATCGCCAAGGGCCACAACCAGCGGGAGCTTCTCCAGGACCCCACGGCACATGCGGAACTGCTGGCCATCACCGCCGCGGCGGCGCATCTGGGCTCCTGGCGGCTCGAAGACACGCGGCTCTATGTCACCCTCGAACCCTGCCCCATGTGCGCGGGGGCCATTATTCTGGCCCGCATACCGGCGGTGTATTTCGGGGCCGCAGATCCCAAGGCGGGCTGCTGCGGCACGCTGATGAATTTGCTCGAGGATGCGCGCTTTAACCACCAGCCGGCGGTTGAGGGCGGCGTGCTTGCCGATGAATGCGGCGCGATGCTGTCCGGTTTCTTCAAAAAGATACGCCAACGCCAGAAGAACGGAGCGTGAGGGGAGGCTGGCAGCGGGGGGAGGGGAACTGGTAGCTGCTCAGCCGGTTGGCGTGGGCTACCACGTTTTTCTTGCTCTTGCTCCTAATCTTAATCTTGTTCGAAATTCGGCATTTTTCCATGATTCCCAAACTGGGGCAAGAGCAAGAAGAAGACCTTCGCGCCAGCCGGCCAAAATGTTACGGGAACTGAAAGATGTTTGGTATCGCGGGCCGTCCCGGCCATGTTTCGGCATTCCCAAAGGCAAACCCCCTTTCCTCCGCCTGCGCGGGGGAAAGGGGGCATAATCAACTCAGGTAAGTTTTCCGGTTCAGAACTCAGGGAACGCTGGGAGGCGTGTACTGGTCTCTGCCCCAGCCGTGACCGAACAGGGTCATCACGATCAACGCAAGGGCGGCCATGAAAACGTCGCCCAAGTGCTTCAGCAGTCCGCCCAGCCCGCCGTTACAGCCAAAGCAACCTCCGCCGAGCCCCGCTTCGGCACGGCTGATCTGGCCGTCGCCGTTGGTGTCCACCATGTCAAACACAGCCTGTGTCAACCCCGGAAGGGCTGCATGGGCTTCAGCAAAACTGACTTGGTTGTCACCGTTGGTGTCCATTTCGTCGAAATCTTCCAGGAGGGCTTCGCGGAATGAGGTTTCCGTTTCCACCGGCGGAGTGGTTGCCTTTACGCTGAGCGTGTCATAGGCGGGCGCGTCCCACTGATTGGTTGCGTCGGAACCGGCAACTCCTGCGGCGCCTGCCGCTGGTGTGAATGCGATGATTGCCCCCAGAACAATGAGGGAGACGAAGACGGCTTTACGAGTGAGTGTCATGGTACGATTTTCCTTTCGCTCAAGTTGCACGAGCCACACACTATCGCCCTACGGCCCCTGCTGTGTGGACTTTCGTTACTTTAACAAATTCAGGCATGCAAGTCAAGTTTGATTCAAATTGTCATGTATGTCGAGAACAAGACGGAGAGAACCCCTATTCCAAAGGTTCTAACACCTTCCAAGGGAAGCAGAACGCCTCCATCCAGTTGGCGGAATTGCGGCCGTTCAGCAGACGGTCAGCATTTCTGTTCCGGGCCGTCCTCCGGCAGGCTCAGCCCGAGATCGTAAGGCGTTGTGTCGGCCATCATCTCGTCCCAGGTGACGGTCCGCTGCTCGTAGGCGGCCTTGCGTCCGAGAATGGCCGTGAGGGCGCTCATAACGCCGTCCTCGACGATGTTGATGGGCTTGTTCCCCACGATGCTGGCGTGGAAGTCGCGGATGTTGTTGACGGCGCCGTCCTGGTAAATGGTGTTGGTCTTGCCGCCGGCCCACCGGTCCTTGCCGTCAATGCTGACGGGGCCGCCGTAGTGGGTGTCCACGGTGCCTTCGCTGCCGTACAGGCGCATACACAGGTCGTCGCTGAAACCCTTGATGAACTGGGCGGAACTGAAGTCCACCATGACGTCGCCGGGGTAGAAGAAGGTTACCGAGAAGTGGTCGTTGCAGTCGCCCACATCCACGCGGGCCTTGCGTCCGCACGCTCCCACCGCCTTTTCGGGGTGCGCACCGATGAGCCAGTTGGCCACGTCTATGACGTGAATGTTCTGCTCGACGATGATGTCGCCCGAGAGCGCCTTGTCAAAGACCCAGTTGCGCAGGCGGGCGAGGTCGGTGCCGGGCTCGCACTGCTTGCCCAGGCGTCCGGCATGGTAATAGCACTGGCCGAGCACGGGCGCGCCGATGGCGCCCTCATGCACCCGCTTTGCGGCCTCGCGGTAGAACTCGTTGTTGCGGGTCTGGAAGTCAATGAGGACACTCTTGTCCGTTATTGTTTTCGCAGTCTCCAGCACGGACAAGCAGCCCGGCACGTCCACGCCGATGGGTTTGGCGACGTAGGTGTGTTTGCCGGCCTTCATGGCGGCGACGGCCTGTTCGGGGTGGAAACAGGGGGGGCTTTCTATGGCCACCGCGTCCACCTTTCCGGCGAGCAGGTCCTTGTAACCGTTGAGCCCGAGGTGCCGGCGCTTCTCGGGAACGTCCAGTTCGGTGGCGGCGTGGTCGATGCGGTCGCGGAAGTAGTCGGCAAGGGCGACCACCTTGAAGTCGGATATC
>CALDSM010000381.1 GCA_937923585.1 uncultured bacterium | reverse complement strand
GGCGCCCACCGAGATCTACACTCTTTCCCTACACGACGCTCTTCCGATCTCACGTAGAGATCGGTCCAGTGGCAGCCAACATAGCTGAAGGGGTCGCTCTTTTCGGCCCATTTCTTGAACGCCTGCGTGGAAACGGCCAGCGGCTCCTCCAGCACGGCGCGGCCGTAGAGGGGATCGCCTATGCGTTTGGAAATGTCGTCGCGCAGCCGTAGATGGTCGGGGTCGTAGCGCTTGTGCATGTCCACGCCCACCAGCCGCCGGGCACGGCGCGCCGCCTCGATGATGGCGTCGGCCTCGCACGCGTCGAGGGCCATGGGCTTCTCGGTGATGACATGCACGCCGCGCTCCAGTGCGGCCAAAATGGGCGGCGTGTGCAAATGGTCCGGCGTTGCGACGGCCATGATGTCCAAGTCCGGGAAATCGCGCAGGATGTCCAGCCATGGCGTGTCACCATGGTACACGGCGAAATCGAGCCCGTGCCCGGCGCGGTATTCCTCACGCTTCGCGCGGGCGCTTGCCTCGGTGTTTGTGGCCAGCGCCACAAACTCAACATGCACATCCCCCAGCGCGCGCGCCTTGTTGTCCAGTCCCAGCCGTCCCAGCCAGGGCAACAGCCCGTTCCGGTGCAGTTGCGCATAGGTGCGCAGATGCACGTCCCCGCCAAACATTCCCGCCCCGACCAGCGCCACGCGCAGCACGCGGTTCTCCATGTCTCACGCCTCCGTTATTGCGCCGTATTGTCCCGGGTCTCCGGCGGGGCCAGGGGTTGCTCCGCCGGTTTGAGACCAGAACCGGGCCCTTCTTTGGGTCGCAATTCCGCCTTGTAGATTTCAATGTCCATCAGGTACTTGGCCTGGTCCACCGCCTTGGCCACCTCCTCCTGGCGCTTGGAGTCGAGCAGATAATTGCGAATCTGGTCATGCGCCTTTTCCAGGGTCACCTTGCCGGGCTCGTTCACCGAAAGCACTTTCAGCAGATGCCAGGCGTTGCCCCCCTCGAACGGCTCCGACACGTCGCCCACGTTCTGCTGGAACATGCGGTCCGCGATATAGGCCGGCAATCTGGCCGCGCTCGCCTCAGGGTAAAATCCGCCGGTCTGCGCCACATTCTTGTCATCGGACACTTCAATGGCCACCTGGCTGAACGGTTCGCCGGCTGCGATGCGCGCGCGGGCATCCTCGACGGTCTTCTTCGCCTTCTCCATATCGGCCGGCTGGTCGCCTTCGGGATGAACGCCCAAATGCAGGATGTCCGCCGTGCGCTCTTTCCGCTCAAAACGGCCCGCCCCCGACCATTCATCATAGAGTTTCTTGATCTCGTCCTCCGTGACGGCCGCCTCATCAAGTTTCTTTTTCTTGTAGGCCTCAATGGCCAGACGGTCACGGAGCAATGCCTTGAGCCCGACCTCGTCCAGCCCCTCACGTTTCAGATAGTCCTGGAACTTCTCTTCAGAGCCGACTATCCTGCGCCCCCGCTCATATTCGCGGTTCAGTTCCTCGTCGGTAACCGTCACGGCGCGCGAGGCAACCCAGCGCAGCACCCGCGCGTCAATCATCTGCGCCAGTGTCGCGGCCCGAAAATCCGGGTCATCCGGGTTCACCTGCTGTCCCTGTTCCTGCGAAATCTGCATGGCACGCTGGGCAAGGTCCCGCGTGAATTCCTGGGCCGTAATAACCATGTCGCCCACACGGGCAATCTTGACAGGCACGGGCGGGGTCTGGGTCGGAGGCTCGGGGCGGGCAGCGGAAGCGGCAGGTTGGGCCGTGGCGCCCCCCGACGGTTCTGCCGTCGGCGGAACCGGCATTTGTGGAGACGGCGGCGGCACTGCGTCCTTTTCCGTCCCTCCCTCCTTCGCGGGTTCAGGCTTTGCCGGTTCCGGCGCTGCCGGCGCGGCTGGTGCGACCGGTGGCGTGCTGACCGCAGACAATGCCGCCACAGCGTCACCGGACGGCACAGGCACGCTTACTGAACGTTCCTCGGGTGTTTTCGATGCGGCGGAATCGGCCGACACGGCCGGTGCCGCCGCCTTTCCACAGGCCACCGCCAGCACGGCCAGCAAAACGAACACGCCGACCACTCCAAATCGCTTCTTCATGCAACTGCTCCTGTAAACCACGGGGCGCGCATTCAACGCTTACATCCTGACGGTCTTGCCCGTCTCCGCCGCCTTGTAGATGGCTTCGATGAGCGCCACGGCGTTGCGTCCCTCGCGCCCGTCAATCAGCGGGGGGCGGTCCTTTAGGATGGCCTGGGCAAAATCGGCAATCTGGCGGCGGTGCCCCTCGATCTTGAGGCCGCTCAGCGGGTCAGCCGCGGTCGAACCCAGTTCCGACTCCCTGTTGAGTGACTCCTCGATTCTCGCGTCGGCCGCCCTGCGCTTCTGAAACTGGTAGAACTTCAGCGCGCCGTCCACCACATAGGCGCCGCCCTCAGTGCCGTGCACCTCAACGCGCGTCGAATGGCCCGGCCAGATGGCCGTGCTGCCCTCGATGACGCCGTAGGCGCCGTTTGCGAATTCGAGCATGACCACCGCCAGATCCTCCACCTCCAACTGTTCGTGCAGGGCGCGCTTCGCCTGGGCGCGCACCGACGCCACCGGCCCCATGAACCACTGGAGCAGGTCTATCTGGTGGATGCCCTGGTTCATGAGCGCGCCGCCGCCGTCGAGCTTCTTCGTGCCGCGCCATGCACCGCTGCCGTAGTAGGCCGCCGAACGGTACCACTTGATGTACGCGTCGCCCAGCACCAGTTTGCCGAACCGGCCCTGGTCTATAGCCTTCTTGATGGTCTGCGGCCCCTCGGCAAAGCGGCTCTGGAAGATGCAGCCGAGCCGCACGCCCGCCTTGTCCGTCGCGTTGATGATGCGATCAATGCGCCTGGTGGTCACCTCCAGCGGCTTCTCTGACAGAATGTGCTTGCCCGCGGCGGCGCAGTCCTCGACAATTTCCGCGCGCAGCCCGCTGGGCACGCACAGGCACACCGCCTGGATGTCCTTCCGTTCGATCATCTTTCGGTAATCCGTGTAAACATCCACGCCGTACTTTTCGCCAAGCCGCTGCCCCGTGGCGGGAACCACATCGGACACTGCGACCAGTTTCGCCTGATTCACTGCGGCAATCGCCGCGGCGTGGACCGGGCCGATGTTGCCGCAACCGATAATCGCAAACCCTACCTTTGCCATGGATACGTTTCTCCTCGTTTGAGTCGTCTGAACCAAATGACCGAATGCGAAAGTTTACTACATTCCCGCAAGGGCGTTCCCGAAAGATGCCCACGGCCAGGAACACCCCTCCCCTGCTTCCCGCCATTCCCTTCGCCCAGAATGCTTCGCCTAACCCGCCAGCAGCTCGCCCAGGTTGAAGCGCCCAT
>CALDSM010000380.1 GCA_937923585.1 uncultured bacterium | reverse complement strand
CACGCGCAGGTCGGTTGCCGGGTGGTCTATGAACAGGGTCGCGTAGGGCGCTTTCGGCCCGGTGCACACATACCACCAGATGCGGTCGCCCGCCGTCTGACGCGCCTGGCAGGCCTCCTTCTTGTAAGCCGGGGTCAATGGACACCAGATGTTCGGTCCGCCAACCAGTTCCTCTTCGATTTGTTCTGTCAGCATCCGCCCGATACCGGGCGCGGCATTCCTGATCCGGTTAAACCCGCCCATCACGAAGTCATAGTCGCGCGGTTCCGGCTCGTCAAACCAGTAGACATAACTGTCGCCCAGCCAGCCCTTGGCCGCCAGGTGCTGTTCCACCTGCACGCAGTAGTCCTTGAACAGCGCCTGGTATACGGGGGAACTCTCGGGGAAGCCCAGCAAACTCGGCTCGGTGCGGGAGTAGAAGGTGCCCGAACCCATGCCCTGAATGGGTATGGAGAAACTGTTGAAATGGTATTCATCAAAAGCGCGCTGCATGGCGGCATCCCATTTGTCCCAGTTGATTGCGCAATGCACCTTCGCCGGATCAGCACTTTCCTTCGGCTCAATGCCGGTCCAGGTCACCTCGAAATGGTCCAGCGGCGCGGGGTTGTACGGCGTGATGTGGTGCGCCGACAGCGCGCGGAGATACTGGTCGGCCACCGTGCGTTTGTCCGCCTCATCTGATATCTTCTGGTACTCAAAGGCCCGGCCCAGACCGAACCCAAACGCCGACGTGCAGCTCATGCGATCGGGCAGCGTGAAGTCGAATACGCGCACCTGCACCGGCACGTCCGTCTTGTAGTCGCCAGCCTCAATGTGGATCACGCCCTTGTACTCGCCCGCCGGGGTGTCCTTGGCCGGTTTCACACGTACCCAAAAGGGATGATTCTCGCCACCCGCCAACTTCAGCGGCCCGGCGATGGGGGGGAGGGGATCGGGCCAGGGCGCGGCCACTCCGGTGTTGTCGGTGGGCATGGACACGGGCACATAGCGCACCCGCAGTATCTCGATCTTGTCGGACGCCAATTTCGCGCCACCGGGACCTTCCAGCCCGGCACAGGTTAACCGGACCCCCTCGAGATCCTTCTGCGGACGCAGCACCAACTGCGCTGCCTCGGCTTCATTCTGCGCCGTCTCAATGCGGAGCGCGGTGCCGTTCTTCTTCGGCAGTGCGCGCGTCTTGGCAATCTTCCAGCCCGAAGAGGTCCACCATACCCCGGTATCGTCCAGCCGCTCCCCATAGGAAGAGTTGTAGTACTCCGGAACAAGACACTCGATAGAAAGAAGGAACGCCTCGCCTCCGTCAATCTTGAACACATGTTTGCCCGGTTCGCTGAGCGGACAGGGTAGTCCCGGGTAGCTGTTTCTGCCCGTCGCGACAGGTATGGCCGAGGTTTGGATCGGCTTTTCCAAATCGCTGAACTTCAAGTCAGTCTTGATCTCTTTTCCCGTGTCATTCTGGACCCACAGCGTCAGGCTGCCTTTGGCGTCGCCCGGCTCAAAGATGGGCGGCGCTTCCACCGCCACGGCCAACCCCGGCGCAAGCCGCTCCACGTCAATGTACTGCGTCTCGCCGATGGCGTTCATCGAAGGTCCGTCGAGTGCGGCTTCCACGCGGTAACCGTGCAGGGCGACAGAGCCGCTGCCCGATTCCACCTTCATCCGCACCCAGAAGCTGTCCGATGGAAACAGGGTCTCGGGCAGGCTCGCCAGTGTCTTGTCGCCCTCGGCCACCGTGCCCAGGGGCGTCCAATTCTTCCCGTCCTTGGCAACCTCCACGCTGAAGGTCGCCTCGCCGTGGTGCTTGGTCCAGAAGAACAGTCTGGCGCTCTTGAAGGGGTGCTTCGCAACAGCATGCTCAAAGGTGAGGAAATGGCCGTTGCTGAAATTGAACCGGTTCGTGTTGAAATAGGCGTTCAGCGCGCGGAGGCCGCGGAATTCGTTCGTGTTCTTTTCTGCCATGGGCGGCGCAAAGTTGTAGGCGTTGCCCAGCACCCGCTCCCCGGCGCCCAACTCGACACCTTCAAAGTCGCGGTAGGTGGGGATCGTCTGGCACAGGCGCACCGCGTCGAAACTGTGCTTCCCTTTCGCCTCCCACTGTCCGAAGCGCAGCCAGGCCTCATCGGGCATCGTGGGCACCGCGATGATCTGGCGCATCTCCTGCCACTTTTCGCCCACGTCGGGATGGTCCACATTGCACACGTTCATGCCGGTGATCGCGCATCCGCCTATCCCTTGCGCCTCCTCGCGCCGCATCATGTAATGCAGCGAATAAACCCCGCCCGGAATCAGCGGCAGCGCGGCCGATCGCCAGAAGTTGGATGATTCCTTTTCGCCGGTGCCCTCCACCTGAATGCACCGGCTGCCCTGGCGCACCCGCACTTCCGACAGGCTTCCTGTCCCGCCCGAAAGCGTCCAGCCGACGGGCAATCCGTCGGCAGTCACCTCTTCAAACGAGGGATTGGGAACGGGAACTTGCTGGGCGACAGCGGAAGCCAGGAAGGTGAGGCAGGCCAGACCCAGACCAAAGGCGCTATGTTTCATCGTTGGTTCCTCTCAGTTCGTCCGGTGATGAGAATAGCACAACAGGTCTGCTAGAATTGACTGGTCGCAAAACTGCAATACCGCATCAAATGAAGAGACCGCTCTTTATCCGAGTGAGGGAGGGTACCGTTCATGGAATGGGTTGCGGACCTGTTTTCACAGGCTCTTCTGGGCATGGGCGGGTGGCTTGGCGTTGTCGGAGTGTACGTATCCTGCAACAGGGCGGCAAACATGCTCACCCGCAACCGTTTCTCGCAATTCCTTGCATCCGCCAAGGACCTGCACAGCGCCGCGAACGATGATTGTGTCAGCCGGGTCATTGAACTCTTGGACAAAGGCGCGGAGATTGATGCCTTGGACAAGAAGGGAAGAACTCCGCTGTTCAGCGCAATATCGGGCGAATCCTATGTCAACGCATGGCTTTTGCTGTCGCGCGGCGCCGACCCAAACGTTCCCGATAAGGAGGGATGCACTCCGCTGCACTTTGCCTGCGAACTGGCGGATATGGCCGCGGTGCAGCTCCTTGTCGGATATGGCGCCGACCCCCATGCGAGAAACAAAGGTGGAGACACTCCCGGGGTGATGCTGGAGGCGACAGAAGCCTGGTTGGTGGACAGGGCCAAAGTCTCCATCATTCGCCAGCATCTTCTCGAACAGCCTGTCGCATAGGCAGAAGGGGTGCAAACGCAGCGCCGCAACGACTTCTTGCTTGCGACTTTGGCATAATAGCCGCACGAACTTGGAGGATGTGTCATGCCACTGCTGCGAACAGCCGTCTGTAGATCGGAAGAGCGTCGTGTAGGGAAAGAGTGTAGATCTCGGTGGTCG
>CALDSM010000379.1 GCA_937923585.1 uncultured bacterium | reverse complement strand
CTGGGTCTGGGCATGAAACTGCGGGCCCATCCGCTTGGTCTCGCCGTGGGCAATGTGCAAATGCACAAGTTTCCCGCGCTCAACCGGCGCAGGCGGGCCTACGTGGAGGCGGTCGAGGCGGGCTTGTCCAAGATTCCCGGCCTGCACCCCCTATCCCGCTGTCCATTGGGCGAGCGTTCGGGCTTTTATGCTTTTCCAGTGATCCACGATCCTTCGGCCATGGGTGGCATGTCCACAGCTGACTTTGTTAGAGAGGTGAATGCGTGCGGGGTTCCGGCCATCCGCGAGCGCTTTCCGCTTCTGCATCGTCTGCCGCTTTTTGCGGAAGGGACGGAGATGGTCCCGGCGTTGACGCCGGGACAGTATCTGGGGTACAAACCAGGCCAGTTTCCAAACGCGGAACACGCCCAAGAACGGACAGTCTTCCTGCCGGTGCTTAGCGATCCGGTGCCGGAAGCCGTGGATGCCATCTTGGGTGTCTTGGATGAGGTTGCCCGGCGCTAGCCCTCCCTGCGATGCGCAGGGAAGAGGTGTCGGGGCAGCCGTTGCGGTCAGTCTCCGGCCTGTGGTTGTCTCTTGGTCACGGCATGCGGGTCACACGGCCGGAGTGTTTCGCAGGCTTGCGGGCTGACATTGTCCCGTGGTGTATTGCATGCCCGCATGCGGCGGCGCACGGCGATGAACCCGGTGCGCGCCGCTTGGATTGTCAATCGCAGCCGGTTAGGCATCAGACGGACTTCTGTCCCCAAAGTTGCCGCCGTGCCAGAGGAGGTAACCCCCGTGTTCAACGACGCCGCTTGCGTGAAATTCGCGATAATCGGGTGCGGGAGAATCGCCGGGCGCCATGTGGAGGCAGTCCTTGCGCAGGACTGCGCGGAGTGCGTTGCGCTGTGCGATATAGACACCGGGAGGGCCGCTGAAATTGCGTCCAAGTTCAACCTTCGCGCCCGTGTCTATGCCAACTATCATGACATGTTGAAGCGTGAGCGCGTGGATGTTGTGAGCATAATGACGCCCAGCGGAATGCATGCGGAACACGCCGTGGAGATTGCCGAGGTCTACGGAAAACACCTCGTGGTGGAGAAACCGCTGGCCCTGCGCTTGACGGATGCAAGAAGTCTTGTTGATGCCTGCGCGAAGAAAGGCGTGTGTCTCTTCCCGGTGCACCAGAACAGGTTTAACGGGGCCGTTCAGGCGTTGCGGGGGCATGTTGCACGCAACGTTCTGGGTGATATCATTATGGCAACGGTCAGGATTCGCTGGTCCCGTCCGCAGCGGTATTATGATCAGGCGCCTTGGCGGGGAACGTGGGCGCTGGACGGAGGAGTCCTGGCCAACCAGGGCATTCACTATATTGATCTGCTTCGCTGGCTGGCTGGAGACGTGGAAAGCGTCTGTTTCAGGGGGCGGGCGATGCTGGCGCGGATTGAGGCGGAGGATACGGCCGTGGGGTGGCTGCGTTTCACGAACGGGGCATTGGGCGCGGTCGAGGCAACGACGGCAATGCGGCCCGAGCATCAAGACCAGGAGGCATCCGTCTCACTCCTGGGAAGCAGGGGACACGCAATTGTGGATGGTCCGGCTGCAAACCGCCTGAGGCTCTATGCCGACTCCGTCGCCGATAATGTCATCGAGGTCGGTGAGGAGTTTGCGAACGTGTACGGCGTGGGACACAATCTGCTGGTAAGAAACGTCGTGGAGACTCTAATGGGGAAGACGGTGCCGTTGGTCACAGGTGAGGACGCCTTGCGCTCGCTTCAACTGTTGCACGCCTGCTACGCATCCATTGAACAGGATGGGCGGGAAGTCTTCCTCGCAGATGAGCCTGTCTCAGCCAACCTTGGACGGGTTACCCAAACAACCGCCCCGTTGCAGCAGTTGTACAGGACACGCGCCAAAGAGGCTTGAGAAGGTCGTCGGCATGCGGAGAAACTGGTCCAATGTCATGGTCGGTGGCTCCGGTGACAGGGGAACCGCTTTGAGTATTTGCAGGAACGCGCTCCTCACGCGCTCAAGCAGCGCGCGGAGAACATGAAGAGGTCATTGGCATAGTTGGCACACACCGCTGGGCGATATCACGGAGAAATGCAATGAAGTCCCCTGATGAGCAGGCTGAGGGAAAGCCGGGGGTGGTGGCGCTGGTACGGTGCCCGGACTATGACGAAGACCGGGTCTTGGAGGCGGTGGGCAGGGGACTGGCGCTGCTCGGCGGTGTGGAACGCTTCGTTGGGCCCGGCGAGCGCATCCTCCTCAAGCCAAACCTGCTCGCGGCGGACGAACCGAAGAAAGTCGTCACCACGCACCCCAGCGTGTTCAAGGCCGCCGCCCGGCACCTCGGCGCGGCGGGGGCGCGGATTTCCTACGGCGATTCCCCCGGCATTTCAGATCGGAAGAGCGTCGTGTAGGGAAAGAGTGTAGATCTCGGTGGTCG
>CALDSM010000378.1 GCA_937923585.1 uncultured bacterium | reverse complement strand
CGTCGGTCGCGTTGTAGGTCAGCGTGTACACGCCGGGCGCGCCCGTGTTCACCGAGCCGCCCGCCGTCACGGCCACACTGCCGGCGCAGGTATCGGACGCCATGGCGCCGTCGTCACTGTAGGCGCCGCCGCACTCGACCGTCACCGTGGCGCTGCCGGCCAGCGTTATAACCGGGGCAACCGTGTCGGATGAGGTGAAGGTCGTCTCGCAGGTGCTCTGGTGGTTGACCTCGTCCGTCACCGTAATGGTCACCGTGTGCGGGCCAAGACCAACGGGCGTGCCGGCCGCCGGAGACTGGGTAATCACCAAATTCCCCGGCACGGTGTAGTTGTCGTGGGCGGTCACGCCCGGGACAAAATTGGCCACCGTTGCCGGACACTCGCCAGACTGGGATGCCGGGCAAACGTCAATCACCGGCGGTGCCAAATCCACGAAGATGTCGAAGAAGCTGCTCACGGACCAGTTGCCCGCGTCGTCCCGTTCCTGAACGCTGAGGCGATGCGTGCCTCCAGACAGGTCGCTGCCCGGCGTGAACGACAAGACCGTGGTTTCGGTCCAACCGGAACCGTCCAAATCCCATCGGTACACGCCGTTGCCCCCGCCGCCCGGCGTCCAAGACCAAGTCGGACGCGGGTTGCTGGTCACGGTCGCACCGGTCACGCTCGGTGCACTCGGCGGAACAATGTCAACGTAGGTCGAACTGACCGAGGTTCCGCTGAGGTTTGTCACGCCTTGCAGTTTCCACGTGCCGTTGCCGTTGTCCGTGCAGGTTCCACTGGTGGCCGTGACGCCCGTAAGCGCAAATCCGGCGCGCACGGCGGGCGTAACGTTGATGGTGTGTCCCGTGGCGCTGTGATAAACGGTCGCCGACCCCGTCGTGTGGGCGTCATAGGTGACGGGTATGGGCGTGGCCTTGAACGTCACGTTGACTGTGATGGGGGTGCCCCAGACATCCTGCAGGCGATACCAGTTGAAGTGGCTCGGCGCCGGCCAGGTGAGATTCCCCTTCTTGATATTCGTATTGGCCACGGTGATGAACGGGGTGCATGAGGGATTGCCGCCGTCGTTGTAGAAGACGGAATTCGTTTCGTCGCAGCCCAGATTGTACAAATTCGTGGTTGCATCGTACCCGGTGGTCGGGTTCGCCCAGAACGATTTGCGCTGGCCAATGTACTGCGACGTCTCGCCGCCATCCAACCACACCGCTGGAACGGTGAGTCCAGGCGGATTCGACTGCACATTGAAGTTCACCGGAATGGGTTTGCCCTTGTAGATGACCGTGACCACGACATCGCCGGTCGGATTTCCCATCTGGTACCAGTCAAAATGGTTGGCCGCCGGCCACGACGCATTGCCCTTGTAGAGGGTGGCATTCGTCACGGTCACGGTCGGCGTGCAACCCGGATCGCCGCCATTCGCGTAGTTCACGCCGCTTCCGCCCAGATTGTACAGATGCGAAGTGGCTTCATAGGCCGGGTAGGGCCAGTTGTTGTTGCAGTTGTTTGACCAGACCCAGAAACTCCTCGATTGCCCCGGATCGATCGTGGTGACACCGCCATCCATGACCACCGCGGGCACGGTCAGACCCGACGGGTTCGACCCCACGTTGATCGTGATCGTATAGGCGGAGGCGACCCCGGTCAGCAGCATGCAGATGATGCCAACATACAGTGCCAGCCCTAAACGTCGAGAAAGTACCGTCTTGCCCATCTTAGTACTCCTTGGGAAGTTATGCGGAGCCCGATTTTGACCGGCCCATTATATCACGTGTGCGTTTGAACGCCGGGAATTCCATCTAAACGGGGACAGCCACCGTTTATTTCCCCCTCTCTCACTGTATGAACGCTCGCCAGTCCTTCATTCTCCTTCATCTGGCTCTTCATCCGCGGCAGCGTTTACTGTCCCGCCACTATCTGGTCCTGCTCGCGGAGCCATTTCAGTCCGTCGCCGAGCATCTTGATGACTTCCGCGCCGTTCTCTTCCCGGTCCGGGTGGTTTATCGGGTACCAGCGGAGTTCCTTGGGCTCGTGGAGGGCGGTGAAGAGGGCCTTGCCTGCTTCGGGGATGACCACGCCGTCCTTGGAGCCGTTTTGCATGAGTACCGGGATTCCGGAGATTGCGGGGGCATGCTTGAGCGGTTCGGCGGGACAGATGATGAACGCAAGCAACGGACCGGCGAAAGGCAGCAGCCATGGGGGAAGTTCGCGCCGCACCTCGGGGGCCTTGGACAACAGCCGCAAATTGCCTCCACCAACGACCAGGTCGGCGGCCTTGATCCGTTTCTCTTGGGCGAGCACGGCCGTGCCGGTGATGGCACCAAAGCTTGCCCCGACAAGGTAGATGCGGTCCCTGGCGATGTCGGGCCGGGTTTCGAGGTAGTCTATGATGCGCCGCGTGTCATGGACCGTCTTCCAACACCGGTTGCGGAAGGCCATGGCCATTGTCAGGAAGTTGCCCCTGACCTCGCGCTCGCCGCGCATGTACTGGTCAAAACAGAGCATGGCAAATCCGGCATCGTTGAAGGGGGTGCATATTTCTTCGACAAATTCCTTCTCCTGATGGCTGCCATGGAGCAGCACGATGACGGGAAACGGTCCCTCCCCCGCGGCGGGTAGCGTAAGGACGGCAGATCGGAAGAGCGTCGTGTAGGGAAAGAGTGTAGATCTCGGTGGT
>CALDSM010000377.1 GCA_937923585.1 uncultured bacterium | reverse complement strand
TAAATCGTCTGTTTGGGCCGCATCAGGTTGAGGTTGTAGTGCGCGGGCAGTTCAAACAGGGACATGACCGGCTCAATCAGCTCGCGGTGCTGCCCTGTAAGGCACACGGCCACGCGGGAGAACGCTTGCGGACGCGCAAGCAATTCGCGGACAAGCGGCGCCATCTTGATGGCCTCGGGACGCGTGCCCATGACTATGAGGATCTTCATCGGGGTGCTTTCTGACGGGGTTTCAGGCCGGGGGAACTTCCGCGCCGGCAGCCATTATACTCCCGCGCCGGGGGATTGTTTCACGCACGGCCCCGCCCGATCTTCAATTCAGTCCGTGTCAGGACTTGTAGCGCTGCGGGGCGATTCCATGGCGGTCCACCCGCAGTCCCATGAGCCGTTCCGATATGCCCAACTGCCGGGCGGCCCGCGCCTTGTTGCCCTTGCAGTCCTTGAGCGCCTCGATGATCATCTCGCGCTCGACGCGGTCGAGCGTCTCCTGGAGCGTGCCCTTCATGATCGTGTTGGTGGCCTCGGCGGTTTGCAGCGTCGGCGGCAGATGGTGGCCGTGCACCACGTCGTCGTTGGTGAGCAGAACGGCGCGCTCGATGCAGTTTTCGAGTTCGCGCACGTTTCCGGGCCAGTGGTAGCTCATGAGCATGTCTATGGCCGGCGTGGAGATGCGCCGCACATACTTGTGGTTTTCGGTGCTGTACTTCTCCACAAAGAAGTTCACCAGTTCGAGAATGTCCGTCCGCCGCTCGCGCAGCGGCGGCACGAACACGGGAAACACGTTCAGCCGGTAATAGAGGTCATGGCGGAAGCCGCCCTCCTCCATGGCCTTTTCGAGGTCGCGGTTCGTGGCCGCGATGACCCGCACGCTGACCTTGATCGTTTCGCTGCCGCCGACCCGCTCAAACTCCTTTTCCTGAAGCACGCGCAGCAGTTTTATCTGCATCTGCGGCGACAGATCGCCGATCTCGTCCAGGAAGATGGTGCCGCGGTGGGCCATCTCGAAGCGGCCCTCGCGCCGGCGCACCGCGCCGGTAAAAGCGCCCTTCTCGTGGCCGAACAGCTCGCTTTCGATAATGTTCTCCGGCAGGGCCGCGCAGTTCACGCGCACAAAAGGCTTCGAGGCGCGGTCGCTGTTGTAGTGGATGGACTGGGCCACCAGTTCCTTGCCCACGCCGCTCTCGCCCCGGATCAGCACGGTTGCGTCGCTGCGCGCCACCTGCGAAATCAGGTCAAGCACGGTCTGCATCGCCTTCGACCGGCCGATCATGTTGGCCGGCTGGAATTTCTTGCGCAGTTCCTGCTGGAGCCGGGTGTTTTCCGTAAGCAGCTTCTCGTGCTCCTCCTGCGTCTTCTGCCGCAGGCGCACGGCGCGCGCGATCATGGAGGCGATGATCTGCATGAGCCGCAGGTCCTCCTCCAGGGCAACGCTCTCCTCGAAAATGCGGTCCACGCTCAGCGTCCCGAGCACGGCCGTCTCCATCTTAATCGGCACGCAGATGTAAGCCAGTTCCTCGCGCGACAGGTTGGCGCGCGCCGCGGTGCGGTCAAGAAAAAGCGGGTCCTCCGACAGGCGCGGAATGAGCATGGGCTTTCCGGTCTGCACAACCTTGCCGATAACCCCCTCGCCCAGTTTGTAGCGGCCACGCTCAAGTTGTTCCGGAGTGAGCCCGTGTGCAGTGCAAATGACCAGTTCGTCCATCTCCCGGTTCAGCAGCGTAATGGTCCCGCGCAGCATGCCCGTATGCTTGGCAATGGCCTTGAGCACGGGACCCAGTTCGTCGCGCAGGTCCTGGCTGCGGTCCAGAATCTCGCTGATCTCATAGAGCAGCGACAGTTCGGCCAGTTCGCGCCGCACCTTGGGATTCGTATGAGGCATGATTCGTCCGCCTTGTTATGACCGAATGGGAGTCTGCCCGAAGGTCTACAACTTACCTAACTGTAGGAATACTAGCCGATAACAGGCGGCTGCGTCAAGACAGATCAATGAATTACCCTTTCACGATCCTACCTGGCGGAAGGAAGTTAACGTAACGGTATGGGAATTATCAAACCGCAGATTTGGGGAAACGGTGCGCGGTCGGTGCAGTGGGTCATCCAGATGCGATTCGCCCCCCGTTTTTCGTGCGGTCTTTTCTTTTGTTCAAGCGGCACCAATTGTGATTGGATTTGCCGGCCTGTCGTGCCGCGCCAAAGACGCCAACTGACCGGCTCCGACTCCGAAATTCGCGCCCGGCAAATCCGCCAGACGGCGACAAGCGCCGCGGGAGGAAGGCTCGCTATCCCCTGCTACAAGCCGTTGACCAGAAGGGTCGCCGCGATTTCGACACAACCGGAGCAACTGACTTGCTTCGCTTTGCGTATCTCGCTGCACAGGGTACTGCCTGTGTTCTCGGCGAACAGGGCCGTCATCGCCGCACGCCGACTGTCGTCGTCCGCGACTTCCAAGGCGGCGTGAAGGGCTCCACAGATCCCGCCGGGAACCCGTCCGCCGCCATTGCGGCCGTGGTCAACGATTTGTTCCGGCCTGAGACCGGACAGGTCTTGAAAGGCTGCGGCCACCGCTTGGGCGCAATTGAGGGGACCTGCGAAGCCTTCGCGGGCCAGTCGTACGCGGTCGGGATATTCTGACGGCATTGAAGGCAGTCCTTATGGCTGGAAAGAATGGGAGGGATAAGATGCCTGGGATGGCTCTGCAAATTCTGATAATGGGCTTTCGGCCTGGATGCAGCGGGCGATCAATTTCAGGGAGTGTTCACGAATATCTTTCGGCCAGTCGGACATAAGGGTTTTGGTTTCCCCGTACCTGCCCGCATAGAGGTGGCGCGCCACCTCCTCGAAGTTGCGCAAATTGCCGGCCATCACTGACATGAACCGTCCGGCCGCATCCCGCAGTTGCCCGATATCATCCTTTTCGGGCTCCCGTTTCCGGGCCTCGTCCACGAGTCGGCGCAGCGCCGCCGAACTGCCACCGGACTGCCGTTCGAGCCATTCCCAGTGACGCGGCAGCAGGGAGACCTCCCGGCACACCACGCCCAGTTTGGGGCGGCCGGGACCGGAATGGGGCTTTTCCACACCTTGTGTCGCTGCAAACAGCGGGTGGGTCGCCAGCCTGGCAAGTACCTCGTCCGGGGATCCGCGAAAATCGAAGTCTATCTGCCTCCCCGTGTGATCCTCGAAGATAAGCACTGGGTCGGACTCACCACAGTCCATGTGCGTCTTTGTCTGAAGAAGCATGGCATGGAGTGTGGCCGTGGTCAGCAGACGGTCTCCTGCGAACACCGAATACGTGGATTCCTCTTTCATGACAACCTCTCGATTCAAGTACGCCTTATTATACCCGGGTAATATCAAGGAGTCAATATTACCCGGGTGTTATTTCTTAATGTATGCATCTTCGATGACTTAACCGCAAATCTCAACTACAGAAATACTCCATTTTCGACACCACAACGCCTTGACACCACTGTAAAGCAGAAAGAATGGCGCGGCCAGAAACCGCGAAAACCCGTAGAAGTAACCGATAACTCCGCGGGGTAATCAGTTACTTTGTACTGAGGCGAGGGGCCAAATCTGAGGTTAGAATTTTCATGAACTTTCGGAATGGCTCCGAAATCACAGATGGAAGCAGGTACTGAGGAGAAAGAATTACCATGAAGTACGATGGATATGGACGTTTTCAAGTCGCGAAGGGCACGGTGCGTGCGCTCGTCGTGACGGTGGGATTGTTGGGATTCGCAATCCTGCCGACACAATCGGCCGAAGCCGCCTTGATTAACGGCTCCCTTACGGTGACCATCAATCCTGAAGCCGCCCGTGCGGCCGGGGCACAGTGGCAGGTGGACGGCGGCAGTTTCCATAAAAGCGGAGAGAAGGTGAGCGGCATTGCGATGGGCTGGCACACGGTGTCATTCAAGCCCGTAAATGGATGGACTGCCCCTGCAAGCCAGTCAAAGTACGTTTGGGGGTTCCTGACAAACTCGATAAAAGTGAATTACACTGCGGTTCCCCAGACGGGTTCTCTCCAGGTGAACCTCTCCCCCGCAAGCGCGATCAGCGCCGGGGCGCAGTGGCAGGTGGACGGCGGCGCGTACCAGAACAGCGGAGCCACGGTAACCGGACTCGCCACCGGCAGCCACACGTTGACATTCAAGACCGTCAGTAACCACACCACCCCGGCCAGCCAAACGGCTACCGTCTCGGCGAACACCCTCACCACGGCGGTGGCCACCTATGTGGCCATTCCGCAAACGGGCTCGCTCCAGGTGAACCTCTCTCCTGCTGGCGCGGTCAGTGCCGGCGCACAGTGGCAGGTGGACGGCGGGGCCTACCAGAATAGCGGTGCGACAGTGACCGGTCTCTCCACCGGCAGCCACACGGTGAAATTCAAGACTGTCAGCAATTACACCACCCCGGCCAGCTTGACGGTCAACATCATGGCGAGCGCCCTCACCACGGCGGCGGGCGCCTATGTTGCCATCCCGCAAACGGGCTCCCTCCAGGTGAACATCTCCCCTGCGGGCGCAGTCAGCGCCGGGGCGCGATGGCAGGTGGACGGCGGTGTCCCGCAGAACAGCGGCGCGACCGTGGGCAGCCTGTCCACGGGCAGCCACATGGTAACCTTCACCTCGGCCACAGGCTATACGACGCCAGCCAGCCAGTCTGTCACGGTTGCAGCCAATGCGCTAACCGTTTCCACCGCTTCCTATGCGGCGATACCCACGACCGGTTCCCTTCAAGTGACCCTGCTGCCGGCCGGCGCGGTAACCGCGGGAGCGCAGTGGCAGGTGGATGGAGGCGCATTTGCGGCAAGCGGCGCGATGGTGACCGGCCTTTCAGAGGGAACCCACACGGTGGCGTTCAAAACCGTCACGGGATGGGTAACACCGGCAAACCAAACAGCCACCATCACGGCGGGGCAGACTGCAACGCTGTCCGCCACCTATGTCGCCGCCCCGAACACCAGCCATTACGGCCGCTTCTCCACCTATGAAGGGAGCAAGACCTGCCGGGTCTGCCACCCGCAGGAGACGGCAGATGTGCATGGGTCGCTCCATTACCAGTGGAAAGGTTCAACTCCCTACGTGGAGAACATGACCGAAGGCGGCAAACTGGGTGCCATCAACGACTTCTGCACCTATGCCGACATAAGCTGGATCAGCCAGTTGACCAACGTGGCCGGCAGCAAAGTGGACGGTGGATGCTCGCAGTGCCATGTGGGCCGGGGACAGAGGCCGCTCCCCGAGGCAACCGAGGCGCAACTGGACAATATTGACTGCCTCGTGTGCCACTCTGAAAACTACAAGCGCAAAGTTGAAATGGTCGGCACGAGCCTGGCCTTTGTGCCGGCACCCGAAAAGATGAAGGTAAGCCTGATTGAAGGCATAACGGACATCAAGCTGCCGACCAACGGTTCCTGCCTGAACTGCCATGCCTATGCGGGCGGCGGCAACAACAACAAGCGCGGCGACCTGGAAGAGGCCCACCGCAACCCGACGAGCGCGTCCTTTGACGTACACATGGCGCCCCAGAGCGTCGGCGGGGCAGGCCTGCTCTGCACCGACTGCCACGAGGTGCAGAACCATCACATAGCCGGACGCGGTGTTGACCTGCGGGCGACCGACCTGGACGCGGACGTGAGTTGTGAGAAGTGCCACACAACGGCACCGCACGACAGCACGAAGCTGAACGACCACACGAAACGTGTGGACTGCACCGTGTGCCATATCCCGCATTTTGCAAAAGGCAATTCCACAGACATGCTGCGTGATTACAGCCAGCCGGCCGTGCTTGACCCCGTCAAGCAGTTGTACGAGCCGCACATTGACCGTCTGGCCAATGTGGTTCCGGAGTACTGGTTCTTCAACGGCATGTCGTACATCTACGAGTTCCTGACGCCCGCCGTCCCGAATGCGGCCGGGTATGTGACGATGGCGGCGCCGTTGGGCGCGATCACCGATGCGGGCGCCAAGATTGAAGCCTTCAAGCGCCATGAGGCGGTGCAGGCCTATGATCTTGACACGCAGGCGCTGCTGCCGGTGAAGGCGGGAATTCTGTTCCAGACGGGCAATGTGGACCGCGCCATCCGTCAGGGTGCGACGGATGTCGGGCTGCCGCTCGCGAATGGCTACGGCTTTATGAACACCGAGCGCTACATGGGCCTGTTCCACGAAGTGGCCCCTGCGGACGAGGCGCTTCAGTGCAACGCCTGCCACAACGGCGGCACACGGATGGACTTCGACGCGCTGGGCTATACGCCCAAGACCACCCGCAACGGCCGCAATCTGTGCGCGAGCTGCCACGGGGACAAGTCCGACGAATGGTCGGCGACACAGCTGTTCACCAAGGTTCACGACAAACACGTCAAGGACAAGAAAATCAACTGCATCGAGTGCCACGTCTTCTCAAAGTGACACTCTGACCCGGCAGAAGATGAACGTCCGGTGCCCGGCGGTATACCCCGCCGGGCACCTTCCATTAATGCGTTCCGACCGAAATTGCCCTTTGCCACAGGCTGCGAGACAACTGCCGCGGCGCACGGCTGAATAGTCCGGACGGAGCAACGGCTGGAGGCGGACCGCACAGTAGACAAGCACCGGGGAGAGAGCGTAATCTAACGGAAAGGTGATGATGCCGGGGCGATGCGAAAACCGGCCCCGCCCCAGGCAAGAGACGGAACACGGAAGAAACCATCTTCCGCGAGAGTAGCACACAGCCGCCCCCGAAGGCATTCTGGCATGAGACGCGGCAGGCCGCTTCTTTTAGTGGGTTCAGAAATGTACCGACCTGCGCGCAGTAGACGACAAAGTGTCCGGCACTCGTTGCCGGCAGCGGAAGGATGATGCGGCAAGATGCGATTGACAGTCTATGGCCATACAGAAAAAGGTCCCCGGCACGAGCTCAACGAGGATATTCTGCTCATCGGGCACAGTCTTCGCGATTCAGGCACGGCCGAGTGGTGCATTGAAGGGAAGGACCGTGAGCAGGGAGTGCTTGTTGCGCTTGCCGACGGCATGGGAAGCCATGCCGTCGGGGCGATGGCGGGACGCATCATGCTGGAGTCCCTTGATCAGCATTTCGACAGGCAGGCGAAGGACGCTGACCTGCGGGGCCTGGTCAATGTGCTTTACTCCGCCGCGAAAGAGGCCAACAGGGCGGTGATCGATTACAGCACGCGGGATTCGCAGTTCGCCGACATGGGTTCCACCCTGGCGGGCGTCATCCTGCTGGGCAACGAGTACGTGGCATTCAACGCCGGCGACAGCAGGGTTTACCATTTCACCCGCAGGGTGCTGAGGCAGGTGACAGAAGACGACACTCTGGTGGCCATGGCCGTGCGAAAGGGGCGCATGACGCTGAGCGAGGCGCAGGCCAGTTCGCAGCGCCATTTTGTCACAAATGCGACAGGATCGCGGTCGTTCCGCCTGCACGTCTCTGAGTCCGGGATGCTGGAACCGGGCGACGCCCTGCTCCTGTGCTCGGACGGACTGCACGGGGTGGTCCGCCTTGTGCGGATGGAGTGGATTCTCGGGCGAACCGGTAGTGCGGAGGAACGCTGCAAGGCGCTCGTGAACGCGGCGGAGGAACGCGGCGGATACGACGACCTGTCCGTGATTGTCATCAACGCGGAAGAAGCGGGTCCGGAACACTAGAGCTACCGGGAAAAGTCCCCGCGGGAATAGTCTTTCCTGAAAAACGGGTGTCAGGGGACCCGAGAGTCCAATACCTACGCTCCCGCACGGCAATCCCGCCCCCGGCAACAGAGCCCGAACAGGGGTAAGGTATATCGAAGGAAAGAATCAGGGAATCCCCGATTGGAGCGGCAACAGCCTTCCTGTAGACTTCGTTTGTACTTGATGCCGCTCTTCTGCTCCATGCGACGGTCGTTAGCGGAAACGGCCCCCAACACAGTTGACCCTTACCTCAGCTTCGGCTCACCACCGAAGCGACGCACCTCACGGGGATGTCGGCCACCCTTCCCTTCCCCCCCCCAATCCGACATCCCCCTGGACTTGCGAGCGCCTTTCGGCACCATGCTGAAAGGCGCTCTTTCTTTTCGGCACCGTCTTCCGGTTAAAATAAACGCTCATAAACCGTCTTCCAAAATGATCGGAATCCCCATGCGCGTTCGCTCAGTGGCCCTGATGCTGTTTGGGTTGTCTGCCTTTACCGTCTGCGGAGCACAGACCGAAAGCCTGTCCGCAACGACTTTGCCGGGTGCGCAACGCCCGCTGCACGACCGGTTTGCCGCGCCTCCGGCCGAATCGCGCATTCTTCCCATCCAGCATGTGCTTCCGCTGGATGCGGACGGCCAGGATGCGTATCTTGCCTGGCTGCTGGAGCGGGGCTTCGGGGGCATGGCCACCAACATCAGCTTCAGCGATTATCTGCGCAGCGAGGACCACTGGAAGGCACTGCGGCGCGGCGTGGAAGAAGCCAAGAAGCGGGGCATGTCGCTCTGGATGTATGACGAGCGGGGATACCCCTCCGGCAATGCCGGGGGGCTTACCATGGAGGGACATCCCGAATGGGAGGCTCGGGGACTCCTGATTGCGCAGGCAACCAGCAGGGGCGGCACGGTAACGCTGGACTGTCCGCCGGGAACCCTCCTTCGGGCGGCATCCTTTCCCGTGACGGAAAGGCAATTGAAACTGGACGGGGCCGTGGATCTCGCCGGGGCGGTAAAGGACGGAAAATTGGCCTGGAACGCGCCGGACGGCGACTGGCGGGTCATGGTCATCACAGAACACTCCCTCTACGAGGGCACGCACGCGGCCGTAAGCCTTGCGGACAAGCTGCCCTACATCAATCTGCTGATGCCGGAGCCGACGGCTCGATTTGTGGAACTGACACACGGCGCCTATGCCGCCCATTTTGGTGACGACCTCGGCAAGTGGTTCATCTCCACATTC
>CALDSM010000376.1 GCA_937923585.1 uncultured bacterium | reverse complement strand
GGCGCAAACGCCAACGATGCACGGTGATTGGTCCGCCCGAAGAAGGCGAGCAGATGCGCGGCAAGCGCCGGAATGTCCTCGGGCCGCTCGCGCAGCGCCGGAAGGGTGATCTGGATCACGTTGAGCCGGTAATAGAGGTCCTCGCGGAAGCGCCCCTCCCCCACGGCCCTGGCCAGGTCCATGTTGGTCGCGGCAATCACCCGGACGTCGGCATGGCAGGGGGACGACGCCCCGACACGCTCATATTCGTGGTCCTGCAGGAAACGAAGCAGCTTGGGCTGGAGCGACAGGGGCAGATCGCCGATTTCGTCCAGCAGCAGGGTGCCGCCGGCGCAGGCCGCGATGCGCCCGGCGTTGTCGCGCACCGCGCCGGTAAACGCGCCCTTCACATGGCCAAAGAGTTCGCTTTCGAGCAGGTCGGGCGGCAGCGACGGACAGGAAACCACACCGATGGGCTTTCCTGCGCGTTTGCTCCAACCGTGAATGGCCCGGGCCAGCACGGTCTTGCCCGTGCCGCTCTCACCCTGGATCAGCATGGAGGCGTCTGACGGTGCGGCCTGCCGCGCAACGCCCAGCGCGCGCTGCATGGCCGGACTGCTGGAGGTGAATTCCACTTCGGGGTTAAGCCGGAGAAGGTCCTCCTGGAGCGCGGCCACTTCCTGCTCCAGCGCCCGAACCTGCGCCACCTTGCCCACCGCCAGCCGGATCTGGTCCGGCGTGAACGGCTTTGGCACATAGTCCGAGGCACCCCGCTGAATTGCCGAGACGGCGGTGTCTATGGAGGCATAGGCCGTGATGACAATGACCTTGAGCCAGGGCGCGGCGGCCAGCAGTGCCGGAATCAGGTCAAGACCGCTGGCCGTGCCCAGCCGCAGGTCAACGAAAGCCAGGTCGAATGAGCGGCGCGCCGCCTCAACCACGGCGTCCTGATAATTGCTGACGGCGACAACACGGTGGCCGTCGGTTTCAAGACAGACCGACAGGGTCTTGCGGATGTTGATTTCATCATCCACAACCAGGATGTTCAAGGGGAGGTTTTCGCGTCTTTCCTGCATACAGCATTCCCGCACGGATGCCAGCATAGCCTATCTTGCAGGGGCGCGCAAACCGCCGAACGGCCGCAGCCGGAATATTGCCCTGCCTCAGGCGCGTTGTGCTATACTGAATTTGAAATCGTCATTTTAAAAGGAGAACCGGATGCCCTCCTATCAACCTGGGTCGGATACACGCAATCGCCTGCTTGTGGCTGCTGCGGAAGTGTTTGCGGAGCAGGGGTTTCGGCATGCGCGCATCAGTGACATCTGTGAGCGGGCGCAGGCGAACATCGCGGCGGTGAATTACCACTTCGGGGACAAAGAGAACCTGTATCTCGAAGTGGTGAAAAAGTTGGAGGAGGAATCCAAGGCGGACGCGCCGTACATGCAGATTGACCCAAACGCCTCCCCGGAGCAGAAACTGCACACGTTCGTCCGGGAGTTTCTGGGCGTGCTGCTGAAGACTGGTCCGTCAACGTGGCTGGGGAAACTCATGGCGCGGGAAATGATGGAACCGACGGCGGCGCTGGATTATATGATTGCGCACGTCATACCACCGGTGGACGGGGTGGCGCGGGGGATTGTCGGCGAGGTTCTGTCGCTCCCGGCCGAGTCCCCCATCGTTCAACTGTGCGTAAGCAGCGTCCTGAGCCAGTGCATGATATATTTCGACACAAAGGAAATCGTGTTCCGGACAAGACCTGAACTGATCAACCCGGATCGCAGCTACGATTCCTCGACCATAGCATTCCTGGCGGAGCACATCACCCAATTCTCGCTGCACGGACTGCGGAAAATGGCGGCGAACGCTTCGAAAGGAGAGACCCTATGAAACGCGCAAAACTCCTCCCCCTCCTGGCCGCTGGCGCTTTTTTGTGCGGCGGCATGCTGTTGATCGGTCCGGCGGACGTGGTCAAAGTCCGCGCGGACGAGAAGCCCGCGCTCGGCACGCTGAAACCGGAAACCGCCGCCGCCGAGGACAAGCCAAAAGCGGCCGTGCCCACGGCGCCGGTCGAGTCTTCCGAGCGCGAATCCACGCTGCGCCTGACGGGCGCGCTTGCAGCCGATGAGAAGTCGGAGGTGGCGAGCAACACCAACGGGATCGTGCAGAAGGTGTTCGTCGAGCGCGGCAGCCTGGTCAAAGAGGGCGACATCCTGGTGCAGGTGGACCCGACGGACGTGCAGAACATGCTGGATCAGGGGCTGGCCGGTCTCCAGGAACTGAAGGTGCGGCTGGGCATCAAGGACGACAAGGCCCCGTACAACGTGGAGAACCAGCCCGAGGTAAGAATGGCCAAGGCGGCGCTGAACCTGGCGCGGGTGAATCTGGAACGGTTCATGAAGCTGTACGAGCAGGACGTGCTACCGAAGGCGGACTATGACCGCGTGATGTTCGAGTGCGACAGCGCGGCGCAGCGCTACGAGCAGGCGCGCCTGCAAATGAGCCAGTTGCACCAGAGCTATCTCACGGCGCAGACCAAACTGGACGCGCTGCGCAAGGCGCTTGCAGACACCTCCATCCGGGCACCGTTCAGCGGGTATGTGGCCGAGCGGCTGATCAACGTGGGCGAACGGGTGTCGCCCAGTCCCATGGGCAAGGGCGCGGCCGTGGCCACGCTGATCAAACTGGACCCGCTCCGCCTCGTGCTCACGGTGCCGCAGCAGAGCGTGGGCCAGATAACGCCGGGACAAACGGTGAGTTTCAGGGTGGACGGACTGCCGGACCGCACTTTCACGGGCGAAATACGGTTTGTCGGCCCGTCGGTGGAGAGCAACTCGCGCTCGATGACGGTGGAGGCCATGGTGCCCAATCCGGACCATGTGCTGCGCCCCGGCACCTTCGCGTCAGCCGAGGTGGCGCTGCCGGAAAAGAGCAAACGGCTGCTGGTTCCCCTGTCGGCGGTGATGAAAGACGGCGACATCTCCAAGGTCTTCATCGTGCTGGACGGCGTGGCGCGCGAGCAGATTGTCATGACGGGCGAGGCCAGGGACGGCAAGATTGAGATTGCCGGGGGGCTTTCAGGGAATGAGACCGTGATCACGGCACCCGAACGCGTCCATGACGGGGACAAGGTGTCGTAATGCACAAACTCGCTGAGATTTGCGTGCGGCGGCCGGTGTTTGCCACCGTGCTGATGCTCGTGCTGGTCGTGTTCGGCATTTTCGGCTATACGCGCATGGGCGTGGACTGGTTTCCGAAGGTGGACTTTCCGGTGGTGCTGGTGACGACCATCTGGCCGGGCACGGCGCCGGAAGAGATGGAGACGGAAATCAGCGACAAGATTGAGGAAGCCGTGAACACGGTCAGCGGCATCCAGGAACTCCGCTCCGTGTCGGCCGAGGGCGTTTCGCAGGTCATCATCATGTTCGTCATGGAGAAGGACGTGAACGTGGCCGGGCAGGAGGTTCGGGACAAGATTGACCAAATCCTGAACGAACTTCCCGAAGGCGTGAAACAGCCCATGATCACCAAGATGGACCCGGACGCGTCGCCGGTGCTGTCATTGGCGATCTCCGGCGATTTCCCGGTCAGGGACCTCACCGAATACACCGACAAGACGTTGCGGCGGCAGTTGGAATCGGTGTCGGGCGTGGGCCAGGCCATGATTGTGGGCGGGCAGCCGCGCCAGATCAACGTAAAACTGGACCCGCTCAAGCTGCGCGCGCACGGCCTCACCATCATTGACGTTGCGCGCGCGCTGCAGATGCAGAACATCCAGATTCCGGGCGGCACGGTGACGGCCGGCCCCGACGAGGCCACGCTGCGCACGCTGGGCCGCGTGGAGACGGTCGAGGAGATGGGCCAAATCCCGGTCACGGTCCGGATGGGGCACGTGGTGACCGTGTCGGACGTCGCCGAGGTGGAGGACGGCGTCAAGCAGCCGGACAGTCTGGCGCAACTGGATGAGACCCCGGCGGTGCTGCTGAACATCCGCAAACAGTCGGGCACCAACACCATCGAGGTGGTCCGAAACGTCAAGGAGCGGCTGAAAGACATCCCGCTGCCGGAAGGTTACCGGCTCGAAATCGTGCGTGACCAGTCCACCTTCGTGCAGGACGCGGTGGACTCGGTGCAGGAGCACCTGATTCTGGGCAGTATCCTGGCGGCGGTGGTCGTGCTGCTGTTCCTGGCGAATTCGCGCACGACCGTCATATCGGCGCTGGCGATTCCCACATCCATCATCGGCACCTTTGCGATGATGAAATACATGGGGTTCACGCTCAACGTGCTGACGCTGCTCGCGCTGACACTGTCGGTGGGCATCGTGATTGACGACGCGATCGTGGTGCTGGAGAACATCTTCCGGTTCATCGAGGAGAAGCGGCAGAAACCCCGCGAGGCGGCGATAAACGCCACGAAGGAGATCGGCCTTGCGGTCGTTTCGATAACGCTGTCGCTGTGCGCCGTGTTCCTGCCCATCGCGTTCATGGAGGGGATTGTCGGCCGGTTCATGTGGTCCTTCGGCATCACCATGTGCTCGGCCATCCTGATCAGCATGCTGGTGAGCTTTTCGCTCACGCCCATGCTGGCGTCGCGCTGGCTGCGGCCGGTCGCAACGGACGGCGGCGCGGAGGGCGATTTCGCAGTGCCGGAGAGGAAGAAGCGCGACTCGAAGCACCGGGGGGGGTACCGCTTTGTTGAGGGCGGCTACATGCGGCTGCTGGGCTTTGCGCTGCGGCACCGGTGGTTGGTGGTGCTGACCATGATCGCGCTGCTGTCCGCGATTCCCTTCGAGGCCAGGATCATCCCGAAGAACTTCATGGCCAACGACGACCAGTCGCAGTTCAACATCGAGGTGCGCACGCCGGAGGGCACGTCGCTCGACGCGACCCAGGTGATTCTTGCGCGCATCGCGCGCGACGTGCGCAAACTGGAGGGCGTGAAATACACCGTTACCAGCACGGCCGACACGGAACAGCGCATCTCGAACGTGGGCGCGGTGTTTGTAAAGCTGATTGACCCGTGGAAGCGGAGTTTCGCCCAGGAAGAGATCATGGACTATATCCGCAAACAGGTGATGCCCAAATACGACCAGGAGAATCTTCGCTCCAGCGTGGCGCACATTGCGGCGATTGCCGGCAGCGGCTCGCAGGCCGCGATCCAGTACACCGTGGGCGGGCCGGACATGGCCAAACTGGAGGAGTACTCCAAGAAGATCATGGAATGCCTTCAAAACTATCCCGGCGCGGTGGACGTGGATTCGACGCTGGTGATTGGCAAGCCGCAGTACGGCGTGACGGTGGACCGGGCGAAGGCGGCCGACCTGGGCGTGTCCATCGCGGACATAGCCAACACGCTCCGACTGCTGGTGGCCGGCGACAAGGTGACCGATTTCAGCGAGAAGGGAGAGCAGTACGAGGTGCATGTGCGGGCGGCGGCGCAGTACCGCAACGACATCTCCGAACTGGCCATGGTCTCCATTCCGACGATGATGCGGGGCACGGTGCCGCTGGGTGACGTGGCCACATTCACGCGCAGCACGGGCCCGTCGCGCATCAACCGCCTGGACCGGACGCGGCAGGTGACGGTGCTGGCGAACCTGTCGCCGGGCGTGTCACAGGCGGGGGCGCTGGACACCATCGGCAAGACCGTGGCCGAACTTAAGATGGGACCGGAATACAAGATCGCGCTGGCGGGCGAGTCGAAGGAGATGAAGAAGGCGTTCTCCGCGTACATCATTGTGTTTGTGACGGCCTTCCTCTTCATCTACCTGGTGCTGGCCGCACAGTTTGAATCCTTCCTGCACCCGATCACCATCCTCATTTCACTGCCGCTGACGCTGCCCTTCGCCCTCTTCTCGCTGATCCTCTTCGGGCAGTCACTCAACATCCTGAGCCTGCTCGGCATCCTGGTGCTCTTTGCCGTGGTGAAGAAGAACGCCATCCTGCAGATCGATCACACGATTCAGTTGCGCGCCGACGGCATGGAACGGCGCGAAGCCGTCCTGCACGCCAACCGCGACCGGCTGCGCCCGATTCTGATGACCACGGTGGCCTTCGTGGCGGGCATGATCCCGCTGCTGGTGTCCAACGGCACCGGTGCCGCGACCAACAAAACGATCAGTTGCGTGATCATCGGCGGCCAGACGCTGGCGCTGCTGCTCACGCTCATCGCGACGCCGGTGATGTACACCCTGTTTGACGACCTGGTGAACTCGCGGCCGGTACGCTGGCTGGCACGCTTCAGTCCGGCACAGCCGGAATAGTAGGCAGATGATGAAGACGTTTGCCGAGAGCGCCAATGGCACAACCACGTCATTGCGAGCGAAGCGAAGCAATCTCTTGCTCGGTATGGCCCGAGGTTCAGGGTGTGTATCCAAGAGATTGCTTCGCTTCGCTCGCAATGACGTGGCTGGTTCTGTCCGCTAGTCTCCCCTGGCATGCTCCTTGAAGAACTGCCAAATGACCTCAGCAGCCTTGAAGTCGCGACTGGCACGACCCAAGGCCCATTGCTTCTGAATCAGCGGCCCGCCGGGCCAGGTGTGCCCGCCGCGTTCGACAGCATAAAGAGTCACGTCGCTTCGGGCAGTGGGGCCGTGGTAGCGGTCAATTCGGGTGCGCGTGCCGCATTGTGAGCCGTGGTGCGGCAGTTGCACCGTTTCGGGCTGCGGGCCGCAGCCGTTGTTCCTGAGCCAGAAATCAACGACGGTACTGACGGGAAGGATGCGCGCCTGGTCGTTGTTGAAGAGCGGACCGCCCTTCCAGAAGACAATCGGATCATCCGTCCCGTTAATCATGAGCATGGGCACGGGCGCCTCAGGTTTGCAGTCGGGCAGGGACTTTTCGGAGATGGTGCCGATAACAGGCGCGGCGGCGGCGATACGCCGCGAAAACCGGCACGCAACCAAATGGCTCAGCATGCCGCCGTTGGACACGCCGGTGACATAGATGCGGCGCGGGTCAATGCGGTAGTTGCGTTCCATCTCGGAGACGATGCGGCCCACAAGGCCCACATCGTCCACCGGCGTGTCGTAGCCCGGGAAGTCCGGCAGATTAACACCCGAACTCCATTTCTTGTTGGTGCCTTTGGGATAGACCACGATGAAGCCCTCGCGGTCTGCAAGCGTGTTGAACCCGGTCAGGTAAGCCATCAGCGATAGTGTCATCCCCGCCCCGTGCAGCGCCACCACCAGCGGCACCGACGTCTTGTCGTCATAAGACGGCGGCACGTGGACGCGGTATTCACGGTCGCGATTCTCCCATGAAATGTGTTCGCGCCCGCTCTTGGCAAAGGTCAGGCAACCTGTCAGCAGCAGCAATGGGCTGAGGGGCAGGAGCAGAAGCGTGAGGCGCAGGGCATAACGGCGTTTCATGGGGCAATTCCTTTGGGACATTCCGGAAAGGGACCATTGCGACGAAAGGAGCCGAAAGGGTCGCTTTCTGGAGTGGGCTCGTTGTGCTGTCCGGTTACAACCTTATCACGGTGATGGGTGTGATTTCTGCCAAGAAATGTTGCGCATGCACCGGGTGCGTGATGCCTTATGCTATGCTCTTGTTGTGTAAGGAATGCGTGGGCTAACCGCCGCATGCATGGATAAGAGGAGAATTTCATGTTGGGCAACGGAGCCAATCATGTGTGGGTGTGTCTGGTGTGCGGTTATGTGCATCAGGGGGCGGAACCGCCGGACGAATGCCTCGTGTGCGGGGCGGACGGTTCGGAGTTTGAAGCGCAGGCCGCGGCGGTTCCCGCGGCGCCGGTTGTGCCGTCGGCACCGGCAGTGCGGCCGAAGCGTTGGAAATGCCAGGTCTGCGGCTATATCCATGAGGGCGATGAACCGCCGGACGAGTGCCCGGTATGCGGCGCGGACAAGGACCAGTTTCAACTGATTCATGATGAAGCCGCGCCGGTCGCGGTGCAGGACAAACCCGTGCGCGTGGTCATCGTCGGCGGCGGCATTGCGGGTGTGTCGGCGGCAGAGGCGGCGCGGGAAAGCGCATCGAATGCCGAGATTACGCTGGTGTCGGGGGAGCCGGAACTGCCCTACTACCGGCTCAATTTGACGCGGTATCTGGCGGGTGAGGTCGGCGAGGAAGCACTGCCCATCCATCCCGAATCGTGGTATACGGACAACCGCATCCGGCTGCTGCGTGGAACGGAAGCCGCTTCCGTGCTGCCGGAAGACTCGGAGATCGTGCTGAAAGACGGGGCGAAGCTGGCTTACGACAAACTGATTCTCGCCTGCGGTGCGCAGCCGTTCGTCCCGCCCATCCCGGGCGCGACGCTTCCCGGCGTGGTTGCGCTGCGCACAGTGGCGGATGCAAAACGCATTCTGTCGGCGGTGCAGTCGGGCGCGGACTGCGTGTGCATCGGCGGCGGCATTCTGGGCCTGGAGACGGCGGGCGCGCTGGCAAAGCGCGGCGTGCGGGTGACGGTGCTGGAAAACGGCGGCTGGCTGCTGCAACGGCAACTGAATGAAGCCGCGGGCCGGGTGCTGGCACGTTATGTGGAGGCTGCGGGCATCCGTGTGGTGTATCACGCCAAGACGGAAGCCATAACCGGCACCGACCGTGTGGAGCAGGTCCGCCTCGCAGACGGCACGACAATTTCGGCGGGTCTCGTGGTGATTGCGACCGGGGTGCGCCCGGACAACAGGCTTGCCAATGCGGCAGGGCTCAGGGTAAACCAGGGCGCCGTGGTGGACGCACGGCTGGTCACATCGGTTCCGAACATCTTCGCAGCAGGCGACGGGGCGGAACACAACGGTGTGCTGTACGGATTGTGGGACCCGGCGCGGCATGAAGGCGTGATTGCGGGCATGAACGCGGCGGGCGCGGCCGCGGAGTTTGGCGGCATACCCCGTTCCAACACGCTCAAGGTGCTGGGCGTGGGGCTGTTCAGCGTGGGCATGGTGGAGCCCGAAGGTGACGGCG
>CALDSM010000375.1 GCA_937923585.1 uncultured bacterium | reverse complement strand
ATACGAGTTCTGATCGTGACTGGAGTTCAGACGTGTGCTCTTCCGATCTGCATGCCGGCGGAGGGCGTCCCGCTGATGCAGCACGATGACATGCTTTCCTTTGAGGACATCGCCGAAGTGGCCCGGGCCGCCGTGGCCATGGGCGTCACCAAGGTCCGCGTCACGGGCGGCGAACCGCTGGCACGTCGCGGCATTGTGACGCTGGTTTCCATGCTGGCCGGAGTGGAGGGCATCCGGGACTACGCCATGACCACCAACGGCACGCTCCTGCCCGTCTTCGCGGCGGAACTCGCCGCCGCGGGACTGCACCGCGTGAATGTCAGCCTGGACGCCGTGGACGCGGCGCGCTATGCCGAACTCACGCGCGGCGGAAATGTGTGCCAGGTGTTTGCCGGGATTGCCGCGGCCCGCGAGGCGGGCCTGTCCCCGATAAAGCTGAACTGCGTGGTACAGCAGTCGCCGGAGGAGCCGGACGCACGGGCGGTGCTTGCCTATGGCCGGGCGGAAGGACTTGAAGTGCGTTTTATCCGGCGGATGAGCCTGTCGCAGGGCTCCTTCTCCGTAGTCATCGGCGGGACCGGCGGCGACTGCGCGCGCTGCAACCGGCTGCGCCTGACCTGCAACGGTCTGCTGCGGCCCTGTCTGTTCAACGACCTGGGTTTCAGCGTGCGCGAACTCGGGCCCGAGGAGGCGATTCGGCGTGCCGTGGAAGCCAAACCGGCCTGCGGCGAAACGAGCCGGGCCCTCTTTCACTCCATAGGAGGCTGAGCATGCCATCCCTTTCACATGTGGACGACCAGGGCCGGGCGCGCATGGTGGATGTCGGTCACAAGCCGGACCAGCACCGCGTCGCCCGCGCGTGCGGGAAGATACGCCTGGCGCCCGCCACGGTGGCCCTGGTGGCCGAGAACAGCATCAAGAAGGGCGATGTGTTGGCCGTGGCGGAGATTGCCGGGGTCCAGGCCGCCAAGAAGACCGCGGACCTGATCCCGCTCTGCCACACCCTCTGTGTCAGCGGCATCAGGGTTGTCGCGGGGCTGGATAAGGACGGCGTGACGGTCACCGCGGAAGTGTCCAGCACGGGCCCCACCGGCGTGGAAATGGAGGCGCTGACGGCCGTCAGTGTCGCCCTGCTCACGGTGTATGACATGTGCAAGGCCGTGGACAAGGGCATGGTCATTGGGGATGTTTTCCTGCTGGAAAAGACCAAGGAAGACGTGGGTTGAAATGAACCGACGCCGCGCCGGAAAGAGAACATGAACACAGGCACATCAAAATCGGGCCGGGTCATTTCCGTCAACATCTCCTCCGACAAGGGAACCTCCAAAATGCCCGTTCCTGAAATACGGATAAACCGCCTGGGCGTGGAAGGCGACGCGCATGCGGGTGATTGGCACCGGCAGGTGAGCCTGCTCGGCATGGAGAGCATAGACCGTTTCGCCGCCGCATCCGGCCGGATCTTCGCCTGCGGCGATTTTGCGGAGAACATCACGACGCACGGCATTGATTTGACCGCGGTGGCGGTGATGGACCGGTTCACCATGGGCGCCGTTGAACTCGAAGTCACCCAGTTGGGCAAGAAATGCCACGGCGACGGCTGCGCCATCTTCCAACAGGTCGGCAAGTGCGTCATGCCCAAGGAGGGGATATTCTGCCGCGTCATCCGGGAGGGCGCGGTCAAACCGGGCGACGCGATCGTCTATTCGCCCAGGCCGCTGCGGGTTCTGGTGATTACGCTGAGCGACCGCGCCAGTCAGGGCGTTTACGAAGATCTGAGCGGCCCGCGCGTCTGCCACCATGTCGAAAACTACTGCGTGCAAAAGCAGTGGCGGCCGCAGATCGAATCCGTCGTGATGCCCGATGACGCGGACCGCCTGAGAACGGCGCTTCTCGCCGCACGCGACCGGGGCATGGATGTGGTTGTCACCACGGGAGGCACGGGGGTCGGACCGAGGGACATCACGCCCGAGGTGGTGATGTCGCTGGCCGACAAGTTGATTCCCGGCATCATGGAGCACATCCGCCTCACCTTTGGCGCGCAAAAGCCCTACGCGCTGCTCAGCCGTTCCGTGGCGGCCATCCTCGGGCAAACGGTGGTCTATACCCTCCCCGGCAGTGTCAGGGCGGTGGATGAATACATGGGCGAAATCGTGAAGACGCTCGACCACGTGATCTTCACGGTGAACGGATTGGACACGCACTGACCGCCGGCCATGGGTGCTCCGGAGGCGGTTCGCGTCGGAAAGCGAATCAATAGTACAATACCGGGCTACGGTCAAGCATGGACTCTTTTCAGACGGCTCTTTCATAAGGAGTGAGAAATGTCTCCCAATCAGTTCTCCCGCCAGGTCCCCTTTGAGGAAGCCGGATTCGCGGAGAATCCCGAACCGAGGTGCCCGGTCGTCCTTCTTCTGGACACTTCCGCCTCCATGATTGGTGCGCCCATTCAGGAACTCAACGCCGGACTCGCCGTGTTGAAGGATGACCTGGTGTCCGATTCGCTGGCCGTGAAGCGGGTTGAACTGGCCATCGTCAGTTTTGGCCCAGTGTGCATTCAGAACGAATTCCACACGATATCGAATTTCTACCCCCCCACGCTTGCCGCGAGCGGTGACACGCCCATGGGGTCAGCCATTGAACAGGGGCTGCTGTTCTTGGAGGAGCGCAAAGCTGAATACCGCGCCAACGGGGTCAGCTTCTTCCGGCCCTGGGTGCTGCTCATCACCGACGGGGCGCCAACGGACAAATGGCAGCGCGCAGCGCAACTGGTGCGCAACGGTGAGGACGCAAAGAAGTTCATCTTCTATGCGGTCGGCGTTGAGGGCGCGAACATGGATATTCTGGGACAGATCTCGGTTCGCCCGCCGCTCAAACTGCAGGGCTTGAAGTTCCGGCAACTGTTCCAGTGGCTGTCCACCTCACTCAAAACGGTCTCCCAGTCCACGCCGGGCGCGTCGATCACTTACGAACCACCCAAGGGCTGGATAGAAGTCTGATGTGGAAGGTGGTGCGGGCCTCGGTGGCGGGAACCTCCCACAGGGACAGCCGTCTGCCCTGCCAGGATCATTCCGTCGCCAAGGTGATTGGCCGAAAACATCTGATGTGCGTCGTCGCCGATGGGGCGGGCGGCGCGGCACTTGGGGGAAAGGGCGCTGAAACGGCCTGCGCCATGGTCGAATCGCGCGCCAAGAATCTGTTTGGAAGGGGGAAACGCCCGGTCTTCGGCAGGGCGCTGGCGGAGCAGTGGACCGGGGACATCCGGGAAGCCCTCCGCATGGAGGCGCTGAAGTGGAACAGAAGCGCGTCCGACTATGCATGCACACTCTCTGTCGCGCTGGTCAGCCCCGGAGAGGCGCTGTTCTTTCAAATCGGCGACGGGGCGATTGTGGTGTCCACGAAGGATGTCTTGGGGGTTGTTTTTTGGCCCGAAGAGGTTCCGTACGCCAACATGACCCACTTCTTGACGGACGAAGACGCGTTGTGCCATTTGGATGTGCATGTTACGAAAACATCCGTCTTCGAGATTGCCCTTCTCACGGACGGGCTTTTTCGCCTGGCGCTTTCATGCGCGCAGCAGGTCCCGCACATCCCCTTCTTTGAGCCGCTGTTCCGGGAAATCGGCCGGCAAACGCCCAGGAAGTGCAGGGCACTGAGCAGGCAACTGGGCAGTTTTCTGGACAGCACCGGCGTCAACGGGCGCACGGACGATGACAAAACGCTGGTGCTGGCAACGCGCAGAACCCCATGAAGAACCTCTTCGACAACACGGGACGGCACATACGGCTCGGCCGGCAACTGGCCCGGGGCGGGGAGGGGGTCATATACGAAGTGGCCGATTCGGAGGAGCACCTCGTCGCGAAGATCTACGACGACCGGACGCGCGCCATGGAAAGACAGGGCAAGCTGTCTGCCCTTGTTGCCTCGGCCAACGACGCCCTGCGGGAAACCGCCTCCTGGCCCACGGCAATGCTGTACCGGGAAGCGGAGGGGGAATTTTGCGGTTTTCTGATGCCGCGGCTTGTGGACTACGACCCCCTGCACCACCTGTACGGTCCAAGCCACCGAAAGAAATGCTTCCCAAACT
>CALDSM010000374.1 GCA_937923585.1 uncultured bacterium | reverse complement strand
GTTGCGCGGCGGCGGCAACGGCCGCGGCCGCATCGAGATAGAATACACCGGCCTTGATGAACTGGACCGCCTGCTCGCCCTGCTGGCCGCCCGGTGACACGCCGAAGACAGGACCCAAGCCATGTTTGACATCCGACTGGTCAGAAACGAGCCCGACCGCGTGCGCGAAGCCATGCGCCGGCGGGGCGCCAAGTTTGATCTGGAACCCGTGTTCGAGGTGGACGGCCGGCGGCGCGCCGCGATCTTCGAGATGGAGCAGCTTCGCGCGGCCCAGAACCGCGCCAGCGAGGAAATCGCCGCCAAGAAGCGCGCCAAAGAGGACGCTTCCGCCGCGATTGAGGCACTTCGGTCCGTAAAGACCCAGATTGCCGATTTGGAGGAGCAGGTCCGCGTCGCCGACGAGCAGGCGCAGGAATTCCTGCTCACCATGCCGAACTGTCCCGACGCGACCGTGCCCGACGGTGCGGATGATTCGGCCAACCGCGTTGAGCGCGTGTGGGGCGACATTCCGAAATACGATTTCACCCCCCGCGACCATGTGGAAATCGCCGAGGCGCTCGGCATCGTGGATTTTGAACGGGCCGCCAAAATCGCCGGGGCGCGTTTCACCATCATGAAGGGGACCGGGGCGCTGCTGGAGCGGGCGCTCATCAACTTCATGCTCGACATGCACACCCGCGAGCACGGCTACACCGAGGTGTTCCCGCCGCTCATGGTGAATTCCGACTCCATGCGCGGCACGGGCCAGCTTCCGAAGTTTGCCGCCGACCTGTTCAAGATCCAGGACACCGACTACTGGCTCATCCCCACGGCCGAGGTGCCCGTCACCAACATTTACCGCGATGAGATCCTCGACGGTGCGGCGCTACCCCTGCTGTACACGGCCTACACGCCCTGTTTCCGCAGCGAGGCCGGCTCCTACGGCAAGGACACGCGCGGCATGATCCGCCAGCACCAGTTCAACAAGGTCGAAATGGTCAAGTTCACCCGGCCCGAGGATTCCTGGGATGAACTGGAGAAGCTGACGCACGACGCCGAGGAGATTCTCCAGCGGCTGGAGCTGCCCTACCGCGTGGTCACGCTGTGCTCCGGCGACCTTGGGTTTTCCTCCGCCAAGACCTATGATCTCGAAGTCTGGCTGCCCGGCCAGAACGCCTACCGCGAAATCAGCTCCTGCTCGAACTTCCTCGATTTCCAGGCGCGCCGGGCGAACATCCGCTTCCGCCGCGACAAGAAGCCCGAGTTTGTGCACACGCTGAACGGTTCCGGCCTTGCCGTGGGCCGCACGGCCGTCGCCATTCTTGAAAACGGGCAGCGCGCGGACGGGTCGGTGGTGATTCCCGAGGCGCTGCGCCCCTACATGGGCGGCCTCGACGCGATTCGGCCGGCGTAAACCTGTCAAGATGAACCGGCACGACGCGCTCGGCGGAGCATACGCCGAAGAATCCTACGCCGCCGCCGCGAACGCCATTCGCAGCGCGAACCGCGCGGTTGCGGTGACCGGTGCGGGCATTTCGGTCGAGAGCGGCATTCCCGATTTCCGCAGCCCGGGCGGGCTGTGGTCCAAGTATCCCCCCGACGAATACGCGACCATCGAGGCGTTCTATGACAACCCGGACAAGGTCTGGGATTTGTGGTACGACTTGGCCGACACGCTGCGCGACATCCAGCCCAATCCCGCCCATTACGCCCTGGCCGAACTGGAGCAAATGGGGCTGCTGAGCGTAGTGATCACCCAGAACATAGACGCCCTGCACCATGCGGCGAGCAGCACCTCCGTGATCGAGTACCACGGCCGCGCCGACACTTTATGCTGCCCCGCCTGCCACCGCCGCCGTCCCATGGACCTCGGCCACCGCTCGCACGGCGCGCCCCGCTGCGAGTGCGGCGGCTACATGAAGCCGGACGTGGTTCTTTTTGGCGAAATCATTCCCCCCACAGCCCTGCACCGCGCCGACGCGCTCGCCCGCGCCTGCAGCGTCATGATTATTGTCGGCACCTCCGCCACGGTGTATCCGGCGGCGGGACTCCCCCACATTGCCAAGGAGAACGGCGCATTCATCATTGAGTGCAACACCGAGCCCACCCAGTTCACCCGGACCATCACCGATGCCTTTCTGCAGGGTCCGGCGGGAACGACCCTCCCCCGCCTGGTGGAAAAGGTGCGCAACGGTTAGTTTTCGGGCGGGCCATGCCGCCGGACGGGTTGGCTTGCGCCGATTCTTCGGGTATACTCTAGTTGGTTACGGTGGACAGGAGACCCGTCTCGTGAACAACAACGAGTTGTACCTCCAGTATCGGCAGGCCATTCAGCTCATTCGCATCGGACGCCATGAGGAATCCTTTCAAATCCTCACGGAAATTGACGCGGAACGCCCCGAGACGAAGAACGTGCTCTATGCCCTGGCCGTGTGCTGTGAAATGCTGGGCAGGACGGACGAGGCGGTTGACCTGTGCGAACGGCTGATTGCCCGGTACGACCATCCCAAGGCGCGGTTAATCAAGGCCCGCATTCAAAAGGCCGCCTCTGCCTCAGGGTTATCCGCACCATCCCCGCCTGCGCCGCCGCAACCGGCGGCAAAGGAAGAGGAAATTCCCCTGGCAATACCCGTCGCGCCCGGCGCTTCCAAGGACTCGGTCGTGAAGAGAAGCTGGTTTTCAGGCCTGGGCAGGCAATCCTGACGGTTTGACCCTTACCATCCCCCCGTGTCGTTGCGAGCGAAGGGAGGCAAGCGCTGGCTCGTAACGGTCCTGCATTCGGATCATGGATTCGAGAGACTGCCCGACTTCGTTCGCAATGCAGGCAGGAGGGGCGTGTCCCGCACTTCAGCACCATTTGCCCCGGCCCTGTCCGTGCTGGGATAATACGCCCGTCCGCGGAGCGGCAAGACCCGTTCCGCGGTCGTCCTTTCCGGTCCCGCTAAACGGTTCCCACGCCACGGAAGTGCTGTTCATGTTCAACCCGCATGTGCGCCTGTATCTGGCAGGCTTCATCCTCGACTTCGCAATTATGACCGCCATCACGGCCATCCCGTTCTACGTCTACAACCAGATCGGGGGTGACGCGATGATGTCCGGGCTGTTCGGCGGGGCGCAATCGGTCCTGTACGCCGGCACCTGCCTGTTTTCCTCGCGCTTTGTGGGCCGGACGCACCACGGGCTGCGCTGGGCCTATGCGGGACTCCTGTTCTACATGGTGCTGCTGCCGTCCATGGTCCTGTCCCGCAACGCCTGGATTGCCGGGGGGCTTGCCGCGGTGGCCTGGGGAGGGCTGGCATTCGCGTGGCCGGCGTTCTACTCGTGGTTTGGCGCGGATCCCGATCCCGCGCGGCGCCAGAAGAGCCTGGCCTGGTTCAACATCGCATGGAGCGGCGGATTTACCATCAGCCCGCTGTTTGCCGGGCCGTTGTATGACCGCGCGTACTGGCTGCCGTTTGTGGTGGTCTTTGCGGGCACTGGCGCGGCGCTGCTCCTGGTCGTGTCGCTGCCGCGCGAGCGCGACTATTTCGGCGCGCCCGCACACGAGGACGAAAACGACGACACACCCGTTGACTGGAAGAGCGAGACCTTCCTGTACGCCTCCTGGATGGCCACGCTTGTCGCCAACATCATTCTGGGCGCCATGCGCTGCGTCTATCCCAAACGGGTGAATGATCTGGTTGCGGAGGGCGGCCTGCGTCTCTTTTTCGAAGACAGCCCCGCGCATTTCCTCACGGTGGATGCGGCGACCAAGTACTCCTGGGTGAGCTTCGGCTGCTCGCTGTGTACGGTCCTCATCTTTCTCTATTTCGGGCGCTCCACCGTGTGGCGCCACAAGCTGGGATGGCTGATCGGCATACAGGTGGCGGCCGGGGCGGCCTTTTGGGCGCTCGCCACAACCACCAGTCTCGCGGTGATGATGCTCGCCTTCGCACTGGCCGGCGCGACGCTCGGCGTGGCGTTTTTCTCCAGCGTGTACTACAGCGTGGCGAACCCGCGCCTCAAACACCGCCGCGCCGCGATCAACGAGGGGGCCGTGGGCATAGGCGGCCTGCTGGGCAGCGTCGTGTTCGGCCTGCTCGCCAACCGTCTCGGCATGGATTTCCCGTTCCTGTGGTCGCCCGTGTTCATCACCGCCGCAATCCTGTTCCAGTTCTGGCTGGTCCGCCACGGCACGCGCCGCGTGGCGCGGATGCAGGGGCAGGGATAGGGCATCGGCGCACAGCGGGCACTGCCTGCCGCAGGAGCCACTCGACTCCGCATTGAGTCGTCGCCTTCACGCGGCGAAAGAAGACCCGAAGAGCGGAAGACCCCGGCAATCCTCCGCGCTATACAAACCTGAGCAGGTGGTAGTTCTTCTTTCCCGTACGGACGACGGCAAGGTTTGCCGTGAGCAGCGAGGCCGGTCCGAGCTTTGCATCCTCGGCGTCTATGCGGCCGTTGTTGATGTAGAGCCCGCCGTTGCGGACCAGGCGGCGCGCCTCGCCCTTGGACGCAAACACGCCCGCCTCCACCAGCGCGTCGAGCAGCGGCCGCTCCGCGGCCAGGTCACCCGCAGGCAGTTCCGCGCCGGGCACCTCGCTGAACACCTCCAGCAGCGTGCGCTCGTCAAGGCCGGTCAACTCGCCGCCGAACACGGCCTGTGACGCGCGCTGCGCGTTCTGCAGCGCCTCTTCGCCGTGCACCAACCGAGTGACCTCCTCCGCCAGCCGCCGCTGCGCGGCGCGCTTGTGCGGTTCTTCGCGCGTTTGGCGGTCGAGATCCTCGATCTCTTCACGCGAGAGAAACGTAAAGAAGCGCAGGTACTGGCCCGCATCCGCATCGGCCTGGTTCATCCAGAACTGGTAGAACTGGTAGGGCGAGGTGCGCTGCGGGTCGAGCCAGATGTTGCCGCCCTCGGACTTGCCGAACTTGGAGCCGTCCGACTTGGTCACGAGTGGGAAGGTGATGCCGTAGGCCTCGCGTTCGCGCAGGCGGCGGATCAGGTCAATGCCGGACACGATGTTGCCCCACTGATCGCTGCCGCCCACCTGCACGCGGCAGCCGTGGCTGTCGCTGAGGTGCAGGAAGTCGTAGGCTTGCAGCAGCGAGTAGGAAAACTCGGTGAACGAGATGCCCTGGTCGCGGTCCTGCAGCCGGTTCTTCACGCTGTCGCGGGCAAGCATGGCGTTCACGGAGAAATGTTTGCCGATGTCGCGCAGGAAGTCCACCAACGGCAGTTCGCAGAGCCAGTCGGCGTTGTTGATCATCACTGCGGCGTTTTCGCCGTCGAAGCGCATGAAGTGTTCGAGTTGTTTGTGGATGCCATCGGCGTTGGCCTGCACCAGTTCCTTGGTGAGCATGGCGCGCTCCTGCGCCTTGCCGCTGGGGTCGCCGATGAGGCCGGTGCCGCCGCCGACCAGCGCGATGGGCCTGTGTCCGCCGCGCTGGAAATGGGCCAGCCCCATGATCGGCAGCAGGCTGCCGATGTGCAGGCTGTCCGCCGTCGGGTCAAAACCGCAGTAGAGACGGATGGACTCTTTGGCAAGCAATTCGGGGACTTCCGGGTGCGTGATCTGGTTAATGAAGCCGCGCCAGGTCAATTCTTCAAACAGGGACGGGGACGGGATGGACATAATTGATGCTCCTTGCAGGGTGCATTGGTCGTTGCCGCAAACGGGGGTACAGCCGTGAAGGCTGGGGAAACGTTACAAAGGGCGGGGTCAGGCGGACAGGTACGAGCGGCGGATGCCGAAAAAGACATCCGCACTGAAATCTCCGAAAGTGTTGTGCCGCGTGAACATGCGCATACTCTAGCAGACCCCCGCACAGCCGCGCAAAACGGGGTTTCCCGCCGCCCCGTTCCCCAACAGGCTACCGGACATCCATGCATGCCGGGTCCGGCGTGTGGGCAAGACTTAATTCGAGCCGGACCTCGCGGGCATTGTCGGGAACGGGAAAGCAGACCTCCAGCCCGTCCGCGGTTTCTCTGACGGCGGGCGCCGCCAGTGTTGTGGCAACCTTCACGTCCAGTCCGGGCAAATGCCACTGGTTCCCGTTGACCATATCCATTCGGGCGCCCGCCGCATGCACCTCAAAGCGCACGCGGTTATCCATCTTGCGGCCGTAGAGCTTTCTGCACCGGATGGAAAGGGAATTCTTCGCGGCGACCGCCTCAACGCTGAAATCGCCGCGCTGGCGCATCCAGCAAACGCCGCCGTCGGGTGCGGTCCAGTGTGCCGTGACCGGGTGCGCCTGTTCGGGAGAATTCTTGAACGGCGGCGTGACACCGCCGCCGATCATGAGGTCCTGCGAAAGCCACGCGGTGGCGATTCGCTTGCCGCCGTGACCGATGGGCCGGCACAGTTGACGCTCGCCCTCGAATTTCTGCAAGTGCGGCAGGACTTCCGCCGGCGGCTCCCGGCGCACGAGGGCATAGGATGGAATGGCAAACCGCTCGCCGTCCTTTTCGGCGGCAGACCCGGCCGGGGGAAGCGGTGCGGCATTCTCAGGCACGCAGAACGCGACCCACACGCCGGCCAATGCGACATACTCCCGCATGTCCATGCCGTAGGCGCGGTCGAAGGGCCCGCACAAATTGCGCATGCCCGCATGATAGAACGCGGCAAGGTCGCGCCAGAAGCCGGTCTCCATTTCGGCAGCCATGGCAGCCATTTCCGGGGTCACGGGATGGGTGCGCCAAAGTCCCAATCCGTACAGGTCCACCCCGCCGTAGGTCGGTGAATTGTACTCATCGAAAGAGCCGTTTGTCTTGAAATTGTGGTAGACGGCTTTGGCGAGTCGCTTGCCGTGGTCGCGCCATTCGGCCACCCCGAAGCGCTGTCCCGCCCAGCCCAGCAGGTGGGCACTCATCAGGGCGATGTTTGTGTATTGCGGCCGAACCCTGCGGGCATGGTCACCCTCGGCGGCGCGGCGGATGCACTGTTCGAGCAGGCTGACCGTTGTATCGTCGAGCAGGGGCCGGAACTCCTCCAGCAGCAGGATCTCCGCCGAACCGACAAATTCGCGCCAGTTGGGATCGAGACTTGGTTCGGCGCGGCGGCCCGGAAGCGTGGACCGATCCTCGGCGCGCGGCGACCAGATGCCATGGTCGGCGCTTTGCGGGGCGTCCACCTGGACACGGGCAAGGGACTCAATGATGCGGTGCGCCCGCGCGGCGTCACCGGGGCCGTTGCGCAGCAGGAGCCCCACGGCGTACTGCGCCGAGGCGCGGGTGCCATGCCCGCCCGGCCCGCCGATGAGCCCTGCCGCCTCGTCCCACTGGCCGTCCATATACTGCATGGCCGACTCGGTCAGGCCTTTCACCAGGGGCGGCAGGGACTCCTGCGTCTTCGGCAAGGCGGCGTCTGGTTCGGCGGCAGGTGCCGCCCCGGAAAGGGCAAAGAGCAGGAGAAGTGCAGAGATTGTGTGTAAGGAATTGGGCAAGTGATTCTCCATGCGTGCCAGCGTTGGAAATGAGGAACGGGGACTGGACCATGGGAAGGCGATTTGGGTTTTGGCCGTAATCAACGCGTGCGGCCTCTTGCCAGATGCGGCCAATTGGGTATATACTTGACAAAAGCGTGTTCGCGAGAGGTTTTTCACGGTGAACGAATCCTTCAAAGACATGGCCCTGGCGGGCTGGGGGCGGTATAAACCGGTGCCCTGCCACGTCTTCCGGCCGGAACGGCGCGACACGCTGCTGTCGCTGCTGAACGGTGCCGCGCCGGGTCCCGTGCTGGCTCGGGGCTTGGGGCGCAGTTACGGCGATGCGGCGGTCAATCGAGACGGTTCGGTGGTGGACATGACCCGCCTGAACCGGATGCGCTCGTTCGACCCGGAAACGGGCGAACTGGAGTGCGAGTCCGGCGTGAGCCTGTCCGAAATCATCTCAACATTCCTGCCGCGCGGATGGTTTCCGGGGGTGGTTCCCGGCACGCGTTTCGTCACCGTGGGCGGCGCCATTGCGCATGACGTTCACGGCAAGAACCATCACCGCGACGGCTCCTTCGGCAATTTCGTGGAGTCCATTGACCTGTGGACGCCGGCACTGGGCGTGGTGACCTGCTCGCCCGCGGAGAATTCCGACATCTTCTGGGCAACGGTGGGCGGTGCGGGACTGACGGGGGTGATCCTGTCGGCGCGGCTGCGGCTGCGCCGGGTGGAAAGCGCCTATGTGCGGGCCGACTACCAACGCTGCGCCAACATAGACGCCGCGCTGGACGCTTTCGACGCAACGGACGAGGACTACACCTATTCCGTGGCGTGGGTGGACTGCCTGGCCACGGCGGACAGTCTGGGACGTTCGGTGCTCATGCGCGGCAACCCCGCTGCACCCGGCGAACTGCCGCGCGGTCCCGCGAACAAGCCGCTGCGCACGCCGCGCCGGTTCAACGCAACGGTTCCTTTCGATTTCCCGGGATTCGTGCTGAACCCGCTCTCGATTCGCGCGTTCAATGAAACTTTCTACGCGCTGAACCGGCCCTCCACGGGCAAGTGGGTGGACTACGACAAATATTTCTTCCCGCTGGACCGCATTCTCCATTGGAACCGCATGTACGGCCGGCGGGGCTTTGTGCAGTACCAGGCCACCTTCCCGCCCGAGGGCCGCGCGGGACTGCGGGTGATGCTGGAAAAGTGCAGCGTGGCGCGGCGGGCATCGTTCCTGGCCGTGCTCAAGAAATTTGGCGACAGCGGCAGGGGCATGCTCTCGCACCCGATGCGCGGCTACACGCTGACGCTCGACATCGCCGACTCGTCCGGTTTGGCGTCCTTCCTGGGTGAACTGGACCGCATCCTGCTGGACCACGGCGGCCGCCTCTACCTGGCCAAGGACGCGGCGGCCCCGGCGGAGGTCATCGCCGCGATGTATCCGCGGCTGGAGGAATTCCGGAGCGTGCTGCGGCGGGTGGACCCCGAAGGCAGGCTCGGCTCGGACTTGGCGCGGCGAACCGGCATTGGACTGCCCGCGCGGGAGACACACGATGCCTAAAGCGTCGCCCGGTTCGCAGAAATCGGTGGTAATCGCCGGCGCAGGCTCGACGCTGGCCCGGGCCATGGCCATGCACTTCGCCGCGCGGGATTTTGCGCTGGTGCTTGCCGACCCCGACACGGCCGAACTGGGGGTGATCGCCCAGGATCTGCGCGTGCGGTACGGGATGCCCTGCCATGTGCTGCATTTCGACGCGCTGGACTATGGCACCCATCCGGGCTTTGTCACGGAATGCGCGGCGGCCTTGGGCGGCCTGCCCGACGGCATGGTGGTCTGCTTCGGCGTGCTGCCCGTGCAGGAGGACGCGCAGAAGGATTTCGCCGCGGCGCGCAGGTGTCTGGATGTGAACTACACCGGCGCGATGTCGGTGCTGGAACGGTTCGCGGAAGCCTTTGCGGAGCGCGGCAGCGGCTTCCTCGCAGCCGTGTCATCCGTGGCCGGCGACCGCGGCCGCCAGAGCAACTACCACTACGGCGCGGCCAAGGCGGCGCTGAGCGTGTTTCTTTCCGGCCTGCAGAACCGGCTGCACAAGCGCGGCGTTTCGGTGACGACGATCAAGCCCGGCTTCCTCGACACGAAGATGACCTGGGGGCTTGACCTGCCCGCGCGCATGGTAACCGACCCGGAATACGCCGCCGGCATCGCCGTCCGCGCCATCCTCAAACGCCGCGGCGTGGTCTACGTGCCCGAAAAATGGCGGCTGATCATGCTCATCATCCGGCACATACCCGGTGTGATCTTCAAGCGGCTCAGCCTGTGAGCGCCGCGGAATGCCCATGATGGCCAACCCCGTGTTCATTGCGCGGACGATGCACCGCCTGTTCCGGTTTTACCAGTGGCCCAAGAACCTGCTGGTGCTGATGCCGCTCATCTTCGCGCAGGAACTGAACCGTCCCGGCGAGGTGCTGCGCGCGCTGGCCGCGACGGCCGCTTTCTGCCTGGCCTCCAGCGGTGCCTACATCTTCAACGACATCCGGGATTTGAAACAGGATCGCGGCCATCCCGTCAAGTGCCGCCGTCCTTTGCCCGCGGGGGAGGTCGCCGTGGCCGTTGCCGCCGTGCTGGCGGTGCTGCTCATTGCGGCGGCCCTGGGCGTCGGCTGGTGGGTGCGGCCCAAGTTTCTGGCCGTGCTGTGCGGCTATCTCGTGCTGACCGCCTCCTACACGCTGGTCTTCAAGCACGTGTTTCTGCTGGACGTGATTGTCGTGGCGCTTGGATTTGTCATCCGCGCCATGGCCGGCGCAATCGCCATCAACGTGGTCTTCTCCAACTGGCTGATGGTCTGCACGCTGTTTCTGGCGCTGCTGCTGTCGCTGGGCAAGCGCCGCACCGAGATCGCGCTGCTCGACGAGCAGGCGGGCGCGCACCGCGCCGTGCTGGACCGCTACGACACCGCCTTCATTGACCAGCTGCTGCTGCTCGTGGCGGGCGGCGCGCTCATCACGTACACCATCTACACCTGCTCGCCCGAGGTCGTCGCCCGCGTCGGCACGGACAAGCTCTACATGACGCTGCCGTTCGTGCTCTACGGGCTTGCGCGCTATCTCTGGCTCATCCGCGAGACCCACCACGGGGGCGACCCCAGCGCCCTGCTCCTGCGGGACTGGCCCACGCTGGCCACCGTTGGGCTGTGGATGGCCGCGTGCGTTGGTCTGCTATATTGGACGTAAAATGGGAATGGTGCGTTGCGGCTTGCTCCGCAAGACTTCACGCACCCTGCTTTCTATAGCTGCGGAGGACGAATCCGGCAGCGGACAAGGAGACAGGCCATGAAGGGTATTGTGCTCGCAGGCGGGGCGGGGTCGCGGTTGCATCCGCTCACCGTGGCGGTAAGCAAACAGCTTCTGCCGGTGTATGACAAGCCGATGGTCTATTACCCGCTCAGTGCGCTGATGATTGCGGGCATCCGCGACATCCTGCTGATCTCCACCCCCCACGACCTGCCCATGTTCCGGCGCCTGCTCGGAGACGGGTCGCAGTGGGGCATCTCCATGTCCTACGCCGAGCAGCCAAGCCCCGACGGGCTGGCCCAGGCCTTCATCATCGGTGCGGAGTTTGTCGGCGACAGCCCCGTGAGCCTGGTGTTGGGCGACAACATATTCTACGGACAGGGCATCACCGCCAACCTGCGCAAGGCGGCCAAACTGCAAACGGGCGCACTCATCTTCGCCTATTATGTGAGCGACCCCGAACGCTACGGCGTGGTCGAGTTTGACGACAAGGGGCATGCCATCAGCCTGGAAGAAAAACCGCTGGCGCCGAAAAGTTCTTATGCCGTGCCGGGGCTGTATTTCTACGGGCCCGACGTGGTGGAGACCGCCAGGGCGCTGCGCCCCAGTGCGCGCGGCGAACTGGAAATCACCGACCTGAACCGGGTGTACCTGGAACAGGGACGGCTCGACGTGAGCGTGCTGGGCCGGGGCGTGGCGTGGCTCGACACGGGCACCAACCGCAGCCTGATGGAGGCGGGCCAGTTCGTGCAGGCCATCGAAGAGCGGCAGGGGCTGAAGATCGCCTGCCTCGAGGAAATCGGCTGGTTCAACGGCTGGATCGGCGAGACCGAGGTGGAACAGGCCTGCGACCGCATGGGCAAGAGCGCCTACGCCGCCTACCTGCGGGGATTGCTGAAGCGCCGCGTGGTGAGGTGAATTTCGGGGTTTCTCTTGCGGCGCAGCTTCCTGGGCACGCCAATCTCCCGATTGGCTCCGGGCGCTCTTGCTGGAGCGCGGTTCTAGACGTGAAAATGCCAATCGGGAGATTGGCGTGCCCAGAAAGCCGTCGCCCAAAGAAGGAAACGTGCATCTCGTTTCGCCGTCCTTTTTGAAATTCCACGCGCCGAAGGCCTATGATATTGCCCATTGAATCCCCGCCGCGCAGCATTGCGCAGTCCCGCTTTTGGAGTTTTCCCACGGAACGGAGCGGGCGCGGTGTTTTCAGCGGCGCGGACCTGTTAGGATTGGCACCATTATGAGAAGAAGCATCGTTCACGAAGGCGCGGCCAACCTCAAATATGAGATCCGCGAGATTGTCACCGTTGCCCGCGAGATTCGCGCGCTTGGAATGCCCATCACCTGGGAAAACATCGGCGATCCCATTGAGAAGGGCGAACAGATAGAGCCTTGGATTCGGGAGATGCTGCACGGGCTGGTGGATGAAACGCCCTCGTGGGGCTACTGCGACACCGCCGGCGAGATCGGAAGAGCACACGTCTGAACTCCAGTCACGATCAGAGCTCGTA
>CALDSM010000373.1 GCA_937923585.1 uncultured bacterium | reverse complement strand
TTCACCACAACCAGAAGAAGGACAGCCCCAGCGGGACGGCCGTGCGGCTGGCTGAGCGGGCCGCCGGGGCGCTGGGCTGGGATTATGCCCAGGACACGGTCCACGGGCGGGAAGGCATTGTCGGCGCCCGGCCGCAGCGGCAGATTGGCATGCATGCCGTCCGCGGCGGGGATGTCGTCGGGGACCATACGGTTTCCTTTATAGGGCCGGGAGAACGCATCGAACTGTCCCACCGGGCGCATAACCGTGATAATTTCGCGCGGGGTGCCCTGGTGGCCGCCCGTTTTGCCGTCAAGGCCAAGCCCGGACTTTATGACATGCAGGACGTTCTGGGCCTGAAATAGGCTCCGCCGCGCAAACCTTGCGCCCCATGGGTTTGCGACTTCCCGCAGGGGTGTGATAGAGTGTCCCGTCCCGGTCGGGTTGTCCCCTCCGGGGGCGTATTTTGGGGATGTCTCCCGGTGCGCCCGAGACCGATAATTCCCTTCACGGAGTGCTTTACCGTTCATCAGGAGCTTGCTGCGCTATGCAGGAATTTATGCGCAAACACCGCCGCGTGATACTTTGCTTTATCATCGTGTTTATCGGTGTGCCCTTTATCTTCTTCTTCGGCATGCCTTCCATCCGAAAGGACACGGGCACGAACCAGGAGAATGTGGCGACCGTCGGCGGCGTGCCGATCACCGAGGCGGAGTACCGACAGGCGCTGGACAGGATGGCACAATCGGTGGCTCGCGGCAATGAGTCCCGCCCAACCTACCAGGATCTCGCCAAGTCCGGCATCACCGAAGGCATCCTCAAGCAGCTCGTGGACTCGTCACTCATCACGCTCCAGGAGAACAGCCGCGCCTTCACGGTGGACACCAAAGTTCTGGAGAAACAGTTCCGTGAGTGGAAGGAATTCAAGGACGAGCAGGGCAACTTCAATCCCGCCGCCTACAACGAGTGGGTCCGAAACATGAAGGACTGGGACTCGCTTTTCACGCGGATGCGTGAAAGCATTTCCCGGCAGATCTATCTGAACGCCATGCTGGCCATCGGCAACCGGGTGTCCAACCGGGAACTGGACCGGGAACTTGAAGCCGACGGCACCAAAATGAGCATCAAGTATGCCCGCATTGACCTGGCGGTCAACCCGACAGACGAGCAGATTCAAAAACAGTACGACGAGAACAAGGAACAGTACCGCCGCCCGCCCACGGAAACGGCGGACTTCGTGGCCGTTTCGCTTAAGCCCGAGGTGCCGCAGAAGGCGCTTGACGCCGTCAATGAGGCGCGCGCCGGGGCCGATTTCGGCGAACTGGTGAAGAAGTACTCCGACCTCACCGCACCGGGCGGCGACGACCTCGGCTGGAAGACGGTGGAAGAGTCCCCCGCCCCGCACCTGGCACCGCTGTTTGCCCTGGCCGTCGGCCAGGTCAGCGATCCCGTGTACGGACCGACAGGGTACACGGTCTACAAAGTCGAGGAGGAGCGGACCAATCCAGACACCCAGGCCCGCGAGGTTCATGGCAGGCAAATCGTGGTGAATGCCGCCCTCAGCGAGGAGGATCGGACCGCGCGCGAGGCCAAGGCCGAACTGGTTTCGGCCAAGGCGAAGCAAAGCGATCTGGCCACCGCAGCGCAGGAAAACGGGCTGACGGTCCTGCACGCCTCCAATTTCACAACCACCAGCACCGAGATAGAGAATGTGCCGCGCGAAGACGTGGCCACGTTCCGGTCGGCCATTTCCTCCCAGAAGGACGATCAGGTGTTTGCCCCGATAAAGGCCCGCGACAACATTTACGTGGGCAAGGTGGTGAATTCGGTTCCGGGCGACATTCCGCCGCTCGACGAGGTGAAAGCCCGGGTTTCCAACGACGTGATCAACAAGGTCAAGCAGACCGATGAATACAAGAAACAGGTGGCGGACCTGACAAACCAGATCAAGGCGGAAGTCAAGAACATAGAAGAGATACCGGCGAAATTCCCGCAATTGAACGCTGAAGTCAAGCAAACGGAAAAACCCTTTACCCGCAAAGAGATGCTCTATCAGCAGCAGATCTACCTCTCCTCCAGCGAGATCTATGACCGTCTCGGCAAAGCCGAGCCGGGGACGATAGCCGGACCGCTTAAGGGAATGCTCGGAGGCGACTATTTCGTCCAGCTTGTGGAGCGCACGCCGCCCACGGAGGAAGACAAGGCCAAGTGGCCCGAGGAGCGCAAGAAGCTCCGCGAGGAAAAGGAGAAGGGTTCGGCGTATGAGGCCCTGGCCGACTTCACCCAGGACCTGCGCGAGCGCATGCTGGACAAGGTCTCTGTCCGGCGCAATGAAGACACCCTTGCGCGGATTCTGGGCCAGGGCAAGTACGCACCCAAGGAAGAAGAGAAGACTGAGGGCGAAAAGAAGGAAGGCGAGGCCCCGGCATCGCCGGCACCGGCCGCCGCTCCGGCCCCGGCTGCCGCTCCGGCCCCGGCACCGGCTCCGACCGAGGCGCCCGCCGCGGCTCCGGCCGCGGAAGCGCCTGCTGCAACACCCGCTCCGGCTGAGGCTCCTGCCGCCGCTCCGTCCGCGGAAGCGCCTGCCGCGGCACCCGTACCGGCCGAAGCTTCTGCTCCGGCGACTCCGGAAGCAGCCCCTGCAGCGCCTGAAAAATAACGCCGTTGCACCGCGGCGGTGAGGTTGCCCGCGGTTGCACAGGAGATCGACGATGGAGAAGGTGTTGATCATCGGTTCCGGCCCCGCGGGCTATACGGCGGCGCTGTATTGCAGCCGTGCAAATCTGAACCCGTTGTGCCTTGAGGGGGAACTGAGCCAGAACATGCTGCCCGGCGGGCAGTTGATGACCACCACCGAGGTGGAGAACTTCCCCGGTTATCCCGACGGCGTCTCGGGTCCGGCCATGATGGATGAATTCAAACGCCAGGCCGAGAAGTTCGGCACGCGCTTTGCCTACAAAACGGCCACTGCCGTTGATTTCACAGGCAGCCCGCTGAAGGTGTTTTCCGGAGATGAGGCTTTCGAGGCCGAAGCGGTAATCATCGCAACGGGTGCCAGTGCAAAGTATCTGGGAATCCCGTCGGAACAGGTCTTCCTGAACCGCGGCGTGTCCGCGTGCGCCACCTGCGACGGCGCCCTTCCGCGTTTCCGCAACAGGCCCGTGGTCGTCGTGGGCGGCGGCGACACTGCCATGGAGGAAGCGCTGTTCCTGGCAAAGTTTGCCAGTCGGGTGCATGTCGTGCACCGGCGCGACAAGTTCCGCGCCAGTCCCATCATGGCCGGCCGCGTGACAAGCCACCCCAAGATTACGGTCGAATGGAACTCGGTCGCACAGGAAATCATTGGCAACGACGCCGACGGAGTCACGGGGGTGATTCTGCGCGATGTCACCAACAACACCACCCGCAACGTTGACTGTTCCGGATACTTTGCCGCCATCGGACACAAGCCGAACACCGACATCTTTGTCGGCGTGCTGGATTTGGACGATACGGGCTACATTGTTGCCAGGCCGGACAGCACCTACACCAAGATTCCCGGGGTGTTCGCCTGCGGTGATGTGAAAGACAAAACCTACCGGCAGGCCATCACGGCGGCCGGAAGCGGGTGCATGGCGGCCATAGACGCCACCCGCTGGCTGGAATCTCGGGAGGCGTAGGCAGCCCGCCAGATCCGCGGACGGCCGGCGCAAAAGGGAGGCCGACATGGGACTCTTTTCGACAAGGTTGAGCGCGGGCGAAATGGCGCCGCTGTGCAGGCAGCTCGCCACGTCCTATGACGCGGGCATCCCCATCCTGCAATCCCTGGAACTGCTTGGGCGCGGTTCACCCTCCCGCAAAATAAGCCAGATGCTCCGCCGCATGCACACCGCCATCAAGAACGGTGCAACCTTCGCCGACGCCGCCCGCGCCGAAAAGGACATGCTGCCTGAGTTCTTTGTCGAGGTGGTGGGTGCCGGGGAGGTGGGCGGACGGCTCGACGTGATGCTGAAAGACCTCGCCGGCTACTACGAGGACCAACAGATCATGAAGCGGGCCGTGCTGGCCTCACTGGTTTATCCCGCGTTCCAGCTTGGCGCGGCCTGGTTTCTCGGCAGTTTTGCGCTCATGCTCGTAAGCCGAATGCACCAGCGCGGCTTCTCACTGGGGGGCTTCTTTCGGCAATACCTCATGTTCCAGGCGGCGGCCATGTTCACCCTGTTCGCGCTGTTCTGGATTGCGGTGGCACTGTCGCGGGTGGGTGTCTTCCAGCATGTGACGGGGTTCATCAAGAACTACATGTGGCCCATCCGGCCCATAAGCCGCAAGTACGCGCTCGCGCGCTTCTTCCGGGGCATGTCGCTGCTGATCGGCGCGGGGCTCAACATGGGCGAATGCATCAAGCGCTCCGCGGCGATGACCATGAACCCCGCCATGGAGCAGGATCTGCTCCGCAGCGTGCCTGTGGTGATGAACGGCGGAACGCTTGTCGAGGCATTTGACCGCAGCCGCTGCCTGAGCGAAGTGGGCCGCCAGATGCTGCTCGTCGGCGAAAAGACGGGAAATCTGGAAGACTCCCTGCACAAGGTCGCCGATTGGCATTTTGACGAGGCGCGCTCGGCCACGCGGGTCGCCATGACCGTCATGGGCATAACCATTCTTCTCCTGCTCGCCGCACTGGTCGGCTACATTGTGGTAACCTTTTACTCACGGCTTTACGGCGGCATGATGCAGGGCCTGTAGGCATTTTCTTGAGGAGAGATCCGTGTCTGATGAGAATTTGATTGTGGAGCGGAGCCCGGAGGAGCCAAAGGACCGGACACGTCTGCTCTGGACGGGGGTGGTCGTCGTGCTGGCCCTGATGATGGGTGCCTTGTGGTTTAGCCAGAAGCCCAAAGCCAACATCTCAAGCGTGCGCGCCAAGCACATCCTGATCCGCTACAACGCCGGCGATGCGGCCGACAGGAACCGGGCGCTCGAAACACTGACCTCCATCCGCGAACGCATTCTCAAGGGCGACAAATTCGACACCCTCGCCCGCGAGTTCTCCGAGGACCCCACAAGCGCCCGGCGCGGGGGAGACCTGGGCTGGGCGCCGCGCGGCACCTATGCGGCGCCTTTTGACGCCTACTGCTGGTCCGCCGAAGTGGGCAAGCTAAGCGACATTGTCAGCACGGAGCACGGCTTCCACCTCATTGTCGTTACTGACCGGACCATTTCCGATGCTGAGAAGTTCGAATCCGAACTTGACCAGCGCACCCGCGAGAAACAGAAACAGTCCGGAAAATAACGCCATAGTGTGTGAAGCGGCGCGAAACGTCGCAGAACGCATCGTCCGCGTCCCACCATCACCCCAAAACACGGCCCGCTTTAAGTCCTCCTTCCGGAAAGGGCGGTGCGCACCTGTGGGGAACTACAGCGCATTCGGGTCCGGACTGCGTCCTGCGGCAAGATGCTCCGCGATGCAGACCGTAAGACGCTTTGCCACGCCGCGGCATGCGGGGTCATTCATGCGGTTGCGCCGCTCATAGGGATCATCCCTGAGGTTTACCAGCGTCCTGCCTTCAGCGTTCGGCGTGTCCCAACTGGTGAACTTCCAGTCACCATCACGCACCGCCACGTTCAATTTGCCCGGGCATAGATTGAACGAACTCAGCGCGTGGCCGCTGAAGACAGGCCGCGGTTTGGGTTCCCTTCCCCTCGTCAGCGCATCGGCCAGGCTTCGCCCGCGAACACGTTCGGGCAACTCCACTCCGGCCAGTTCCATTACCGTGGGCAGAAGGCTTGTTGTGGACACGGGCGTGTCCAATGTCACACCGCCCGTCACACTTCGCGGATACCAGAAGAAGAAGGGTACGTTGAGCGCGGGGTTGAAGAAGGTCTGTTTCTGGTACATGCCGAAGTCGCCCAGATGCGCGCCATGGTCCGACACGAACACCACGATGGTGTTTTCCAGCAGTCCCTGCCGGTGCATCCAGTTGAGGAATTCACCGCAGAGATGATCAACACAGGCGGTGAGGCCGAAGTAGTAGCGTCTGGACTTTCGTACCTGCTCCGGGGTAAGCCGGTCTGACCGGGCCATTTCATAGAGTTTCCGAAGGGGGACCGGTGCGTAGTCCGGCAATCCCTCCGCTTCCGCCGGAAAGTGAATGGATTCTTCCGGAACTGCGGTAACGAAGGGTGCTGGAACTGAAACAGGCGTGTGCGGCGCGTTGAACGACAGTTGCAGCAGGAAGGGTTTGTCCGACGACCTCGCAGTCAGCCAGCCTTTCGCTTTCTGCACGACGCTGTATTCGGCGGTATGCTCGATGGGCTCGGGATGGTGCCCGCCGAAGATCCACTTGTAGGGCGGGCCGGGGTACTGCACCACGTCGTACCGGTCCATGGGATACTGCGGCGCGTAGCTGAAATAACTCACCGCGTCTGAGAGCACAATCTGCTCCTGATCCTGCCAGGCGCGGTTCTGTGTGTCATAGTGCTGCTTGCCGAAACTCGCGGTGCGGTATCCCGCCTGTGCCATGACATGAGGCAGGTGCGGCAGTGGGCCTGAGGGCTTGCCATGGTTGGTCCACACGCCCGTTTCGGCGGGATACTGCCCTGTCAGCAGCGAGCAGCGCCCCGGTGTACACAGCGGCGACCCGGTGAGCGCATTGCGAAACACTACGCCTTCGCGCGCGAAGGCGTCCAGATGGGGAGAAACAGCCCACGGGCTGCCATAACACCCCAGTGAATCCGTGCGTTGCTCGTCTGTCATGAGCCAGAGGACGTTAGGACGTGCCTGGGCGCTGCGCTTCGCGGGGGATGTCTTACATCCGGGACCCGCAGCGGCCGCGAGTCCCGATGCGGCCAGCGCGGAGCGCTTTAGAAATGTCCTGCGGTCTTGTGGCCGCTCATCGCCGCTGTTCATGCGTTGATTCCAAGACAGCCGGCGGGGATGCCGGCGCTCCCAGTCAGATCACGGTGCGCACTCAAGCAATCTCCCGCTGCGAGGGGGCATATCTTTCAACTCGATTGCGGCCTCGTGGGTGCCGAGATCCTGACCTGTCCAATAGTCTTTCACCTTGACCTTTCCGGGCACGCTCACCGGGAGCGTCTGCGGCGCATCCGTCCAGTTGAACACGCAGATCATCGTCTTGTCCGCGGTCTGCACGCGGCCAATGCGGAACGAATCGTCGTCGAATCGGGCCGGAACGCCCGTGGCGGGGACCAGCTTGCGCAGCATGGCCAACCGCTCCGGGGTGAGCCGGGGCAGGTCATCCCCCGAAAGCGTCATGCCTCCCGCCGCGTAGATTGCCGTGGCATGAAACATGAACTCGTTGTCCGTCATCTTCTTGTCACCGTACAACAACACGCAGTCCGGATCATTCCACCAGAAACGCCCGTTCTGCCAGTTGCGGTGAAAGGTCTCGCGCGCCGTTTCCGAGAAACTCTTCCAGGACCGGCCCGTGTCGTTCGAGGAACGTCCGCCGTGCACCACGCCCAGCGAAGGCCAGAGCGGATGGTTGCAGCCAAGCACGAAACCATCGCCGGCGCCGCGCAACACCGCCTCCATGCCGCGGCGGTAAGCCTCCACCCGTGTGGCCTTCGGGTCGTGGAACTTGCCGCCGTGCATGGCGCCCCAGAAATTTGCGTCGAGCTTGAAATAGGTGCAGCCCCACTGGTCGCGCATCGTCCGGAAGACATTCTCCAGGTGTTTCTGCGCCTCCGGATGGGTGCCGTCCATGGCATACCAGGGACCATTGCGCCAGCCGCCAAAGGTGACGGTGTCCGAGCGCAGCGGCTTGCCTTCCGCGTCCATGATGAACCAGTCCGGGTGTTCCTGAAACACCTTGGACTTCTCCTCTGCGATGAACGGCGCGACCCAGATGGCCGGCTCCAGTTTGGCGTCCTGGATCTGTTTCAACACGTTGCGAATTCCGCCGCCAAACGCCTTGCCCGTGTCCAGCCAGTCGCCCATGGCCTCCTGATAGCCGTCGTCAATTTGGACATAGCGCAGTTCCGGGATGTTCTCAATGATGAAGTTCAGATTGCGCTCCACCTGTTTCGCCGTGACCATTGGCCCAAAGCAATACCACGAGCACCAGCCCGTTGGCACCGGTGCCTTGCAGATAGGAGGGTGGTTCTGCTTAATTAGGTCGCCCAGTTCCGCCAGCAGGACCTCGCGGTCCGGCCCGCTCCCAAACCACAGGTCCTCCAAAGTCCATGTCTCACCGGGCGCCAGTTCCAAGTTTTCCGCGTCCAGCACGGCCTCAATGGTGTTGCTCCGGAGATAGAATTTGCCGACAAAGCGGCGGCAGGAGGTGAAGCCCAGCGTGACCACATCCCCCTTTGCGGGTAGCAGCGTAAACATGCCGTAGGCCGTCAGCGTGTCCGCAGGCTGTGGGATCTTGTAGTGGCTGCGGTCCGTGTATCCCCCGATGTCCACCGGCTGGCCCAGCGTGCCCCCTGTCTGGGAAAGCATGGTAAAACCCTCGCCGTAGTAGCCGGTCTCCGGCGGATAGTCATGCGCCACACGGGCCAGCACGACCTCCTTCACGCGCACCGTATCCTTGCCTTTGTTGGTCAGCGTGGAACGGCAGACGCTACCCTCCCAGTTGAGTTCCAGTTGCAGGCCCTCTGCCGTGGTTCCCGCTGCGGTAACAACCTCGGAAGCCCCCTTCTTGACGGCGTCCAGCGTCAGACCCGGCGCGGCCGTTTGTGCCGAACTCCAGAGTGCCCCGGCCATGCACATCCCAAATACCCCCATGCGCGCGAACATGCTCATGCTACGTTCCTCTCAAGTGGTGGTGAAACCCGTTGGAAGTGTATCCGAAACGGGACGAATGCTCAAACGACAGCGGCGGCGGACTTCTTGAAAACCGCTCGCGCCCCTGCTAGGCTTCCAGTCGTACTCAATGAAGCATTTTGCGGAGGCGTCGAAACACCCATGCTGGCTTCCTGTATCCTTGCACTTGCCGTCCTTTCGCAGGCATCTGCGCCCATCGTCTTCCTCTCGCCCGACGACCTCGTCACCCCAAACAACATCACGCTCAAAGCCCAGCTTCCGCAGCCGGGGATGACCCTGTTGACCAAGGACCCCGACCGCCCCAAACTGTGGTACGCGCCCGTGGCCGCCGAAACCCTCCCAGACGGCGCGAGGATCTGGTATCAGCGGGTGAACAAGGACGAAAAGGACTTCTCCGACCAGCGCACCCTTTGCATCGGTGAAATCCGCGGCGGTGCCTGGAAACCGGCGCCCACGTCTGCGGAGCCGCCCGCCTGGGGCGGCGTAAACAACGTGTGCCTGCGCCGGTCACCCTTCAAACCCACCTGGGGCGGGTTCAACGTGTTTCAGATGGTCAGGAACGGCGAGAACTACAGCATGCTCTATTGGGACCAGCCGGATGAAACGGGCCAGGCCGGTGCCATGCTCGCCACGTCCGCCGACGGCCTCCATTGGGACAAGCGTCCCGGCACCGTCTTTACCGAGTACAACGACGCCTATACGCTGCTTCCCGACAACGGCAACTACCTGCTATACCAGACCGCCCTGGAAGACTGGCCCGACAAGCCCTACCCGGACAACCTCGACAAGAAACGCCGCGTCTTGACGCTGCGCCGCTCTGACGACCTCAAGAAATGGACACCCCAAGAGATCTTCCTCAAACCAGACGCACAGGACCCGCCCGAAACCGAGTTCTACCTGATGAAAGCGTTCCGGTACGGCGGCCGTGTGCTGGGACTGATCATGAAGTACTATGCCGATCCCGCATTGCCCGGAAAACACAGCGCTATCCTGAAATACGAACTCGTCGTCAGTCCTGACAGCCTCCATTGGAGCCGCCCCTTCCGCAACACCGATCTCGGCTTCTGGAGCTACGCCGACCCGGTGGTGCTGGGCGACACACTCCACTTCGTCATCTGGAAAGACGGTGGCATGAACACGGTCGTCTATGCCCCCCGCCGCCTGACCGCCGCCTGCGCAGGCGTGAGGGAGGGGACCTTCACCACCGGCCCCATCTCCACGGCAAAGCCCGCATTCACGCTCGACGCCAATGCAAAAGACGGCTGGATCGAGACCACCCTCTTGGACGACTCAGGCAAGCCCGTTAGGAGCGCCCCGCCCAAACGTATCGAGAATACCGACAACGAAAACATCACCGTCGAATTTTCCGGAGAATCGGGTCCAGGCCCATACCGTCTTACCATACGCATGTCCAACGCAAAACTCTTCGCCGTCACCCCCATGGCCCCATAAACCTTCATAAATGTTTCTCTTTGGAGTGAGGCGGCAACGACGACGCTTTGGCTGTTTTCGAGGAGCTTTCCGTAACTCCGGCCTGAATTCAAGACGTGGCCTCGCACATTTCCGTGATGCCCAAGTTCTACCGGAAACGCATTCTTTGTCAGCATCGCTATTTTGCCTTCTCGGCAGGTGGATGATAGTCCATGTCTTCCCGGTTGGGCCTGTTACAGTGTTCCCTTTTCCCGGTGACAAATCTTCCATCGGGGCTCACCAGAACCGTGTCGAGCCAACCAGGGCCACGGAACTCGAGGCTGAATATTTGCCGCTCACAATCAAAACACATGTCTGGCACACCCTTGCCCGCGGCGGTCCACAGGAACTTTGGTTTCTCAGAGGCGCAGTCGAAAACCAGAACATGGTCATAGGCACCACCTTCCCAGTAGGTGACAAATGCCTTCCGTTCCCATCCAAAGAAACAGCCACCAACAAACGAATCGGCTGTTTTGTATGAAAGCGTCCATTTTCCCTTTGTAAGCGAAAACGTTCTCGTGTGCAAATCGTCTTTGGATTTCGTTTCCTGCACGGAAAGGACAACTTTTCCGCAGTCTCCCGCTTTGTACAAATCGCTTTTCTGATAAAACACCAACCCCTCGGGTTGTAGTTGCTTGCCGCCTTCCTCGTTGGCGGAAACCGTCAACTCACCGCGGCTTTCCACACTCTCTGAAACAGTCGTATCTTCTTCAACCGCTTTCGCGGGCGTTTGCACCAGCATGAACATGACAGTAATCGCGATGAGACTCTTCCGATATTTCATTGCATTACCCTCTCCCTAAGTCTGTTGTGGCTATCTTCACGCAAGAATACAACTTCAGTCCTGATTACTGTTCTTTACTCTCCTCTTTATGACGCGCAACAACGGCAGGCTGCAATACAAGCAGTATATAAGAATCCTGCGGGTAATGTGGATGGGCTGGGGTGCCCGTGCTTCCGGTGTCCGGCTGCTTCTCCTCCTCTTTCTTCTTCTGTGTGCTTCCGTGCATTCCGCGGTTCCTCCTCTGTGCCCCTCTGTGCCTCTGTGGTTCCGATCTTCTCAATCCCGTTCCCCCGTGTTTGCAACCCCCAACCCCGCCTGTTACCCTTCTTCCCAAACCCAATGGAGGCTCCGAAACTCATGCTCACCGCCTGCGCGCTGGCCCTCATGCTCCCCATGCATTTCGCCGCAACCACCGACCCCGTATCCGCGGCGTCCGCCCTGGCCATCCGCATCCTCGGAGACCGTGCCGCCGAATTCCGGTTTGAAGCGACTCCCCCGAAGGACGGCAAAGACGTCTTTGAATTCGAATCCGCCGCCGGCGTCGTCACGGTGCGCGGAACCAACGGCGTGGCCATGGCCACGGGGCTCAACTGGTACCTTCGCTACCACTGCAACGCCAACATCTCATGGTGTGGCGACCAGGTACATCTTCCCAAGCCGCTCCCCGAAGCGCCAAGAACACGCCATGCCTCGCCCTACAAGCACCGCTACAACTTCAACTACTGCACCTTCAGCTACACCATGGCCTTCTGGGACTGGGACCGGTGGCAGCGCGAAATAGACTGGATGGCGCTCAACGGCATCAACATGCCGCTGTCCGTCACCGGCCAGGAGGCCCTCTGGCAGAAGGTCTATACCGACCTTGGCCTGAGCCCGGAAAGCATTCAGAAGTTCTTCGTCGGCCCCGCCTATCTGCCTTTCGGATGGATGGGCTGCATGGACGGCTGGGGCGGGCCGCTGACACAGGACTGGATCGACCGGCACCTTGAACTCGAGAAGAAGATCCTCGCACGGGAACGCGAACTGGGCATGACTCCGGTGCTTCAGGGCTTCACGGGCCATGTTCCTGCAGCCCTCAAGGAACGTTTCCCCGATGCGAAACTGCGGCAGCTTCCCAGTTGGTGCGGATTTCCCGGCACCACCGTGCTCGACCCCACCGACCCCCCGTTCGTCAAGATGGGCAAGCCCT